>DATFMO010000434.1:0-3047 GCA_035266925.1 Sunxiuqinia sp.
GGTTCACACCGGAGGAACTGCCAGACAACAAGTATTACATTTTTGGGAAAGATGGAGCCAAAAACCTGGCTGAAAAGATGGATATTCCATTGTTGGGGCAAATCCCGTTGGTTCAGGGAATTCGCGAAGGTGGCGACTCCGGCACACCGGCCGCCACAGATGAGGAGTCTCCAATGGGACAAGCGTTCCTGGAATTAGCTGCCAATACCATCAAGCAGGTTGAATACCGAAATGCCAATGTTGATCCTACGAAAAAAGTGAAAGTAAGTCGAAAATAATAGCAAGCAATAAACGTTATTTGGCTCGGTTGTCTTTTCTGAAAAGGCAACCTTGCTTTTTAGGGGCCCACTGATCAACATGTTGTAAAACTTTTTTGCACTTTTGTCGCGCATCCACTGATCTGGCAGATGAAATCATTTTCCGTTCAAGTCCCAATAAATTAGCCTGTTTTTTGTATAATTGTAGACTTTTAAAAGCGTGTGGTAAAGAACCGGTAAATTGGTTTTGAAAAGCGGGAATTATTGGACAACATATTTCGTTGATTTATCCTCTTTCAACCCAATAACAAACAATAATATTCGAATAAATAAGTTTATCCTACAGTGTTAAAATATACTCGATTGAGCAGAACTTTTCAACATACCCTTATTGTCATATTTACCCTGGTTTTTATTGGTGGTTGTTCTACCGAGAAAAACACCCGTTTGTCGCGGACGTATCACAATATCACGTCGCACTACAACGTCTATTTTAACGGCGAACAAAGTTTAAAATCCGGGGTCGAAAAAATTGATAAATCGGTTGATGACGATTTTACAAAGCTGCTGCTCGTTTATAAATCGAATGATCCGGGAACCGGCAATGTGGCTAAGTCTGACATGGAAAATGCCATCCTGAAAGCTTCAAAATTGATAAAAATTCATTCGATTACTAAAAAGCCGAAACGTAGAAGGCACCAAACCAGAGCGTATAAAAAGCTGGCCAGTAAAAATGAGTTCAATAACTGGGTTGACGACAGTTATATTTTGATGGGGAAGGCTTATTTCTACATGAAAAATTACAACTCAGCCATCGAAAACTTCACCTATGTAGTTCGTAAGTTCAGTGAAGAAGAAACCAAATATGAAGCCTACATTTGGTTGATTCGGGCTTACACGCAGGTGGAACGATACAATGACGCCCTGGATTTGATAAAAAGTATCAATGCCAGCGAAGATTTTCCTTCAAAATACGATGAAGAGTTTGCCTTGGCAGCTGCTGATTATTACATCCATCAAAAGGAATACAAGGATGCCATTCCTCAATTGCAATTGGCGATAAAGAAGTCGCATCGGAAAAAAGATAAAGTTCGGTACAAGTATATTTTGGCACAGTTGTACGAAGAGACTGGCCAAAGCGAGTTGGCTACAGAAACCTTCCGCGATGTGGCGAAAATGAATCCGCCCTACCAGATGGCATTCAATGCCCGGATTAATGCAGCAGGAGCGTTTGCTGGAAAAGGCGACGTCAGCAAGTTGAAGAAACAACTGCGTAAAATGTTGCGTGACTCGAAAAATGTCGAGTATCGTGATCAGATTTACTTTGCACTTGCTAACATTTTTATGGCTGAAGGTAACAAACAGGTTGCTATTGACGATTACCGAAAATCGGCTGCTGCCAGTAGTAAAAATGTTTATCAACGGGCGCTTTCATGCCTGACACTGGCGGATATTTATTTTGACGACAAGAACTACAAAGGCGCTCAAAGCTATTACGACAGCGCCATGGTTGTGATTGACAATACCTATCCGAATTACCCAAAAATTGTAGACCGCTACAACAGCTTGACGCGTTTGACGGACAATCTGTACACGGTGCAGCGCGAGGATAGCCTGCAACGCATTGCCGCATTGAGCGAAGATGAGCGAAATAAGTTGATCGACAAGTGGATTAAAGAAGCGCGTGAAGAAGAGCAGCGGAAGCAGCAGATGGCCAGTGCACAAATGCAGGATCGTAACTTTTTCCAGATGAACCGGTCACGCATAGGGTTGGGAGGAAAGCAGCAGGGGAGCAGTTGGTATTTTTACAACCCGACAACGGTAGCCTATGGGAAAGTTGAGTTCGAAAAACTTTGGGGCAAGCGTAAGCTGGAAGACAACTGGCGACGCAGCAATAAACACGCAGCCTCCGAATTTGAAACACTGGCACAAGACTCAGTAAAAACGGCAACTGATAGTTTAGCTGTAAAAAGGATTAAAGATCCGAAAGAACGAACATTTTACATGCAGGATTTGCCGTTGACAAAAGAAAAGATGGCGGCATCCAACGATCGAATCCGTGATGCCCTGTTTAATGCCGGGCGGATCTTCAAAACAGACTTTGATAACTATCAACGATCAATCCAGGAATACGAAGATTTACTGGATCGTTACAAAGACAATATTTATCAGTTGACATCCTATTTCGAACTTTGGGACTTGTATAAAAAAGTTGGGAACCAGGAAAAATCGGATTATTACAAGAATCTGATCATCAACAATTTCCCGGATAGTAAATATGCGAAGTACCTGGTAAATCCGAACTTTTTCATTGAGTTGGAGGCACGGGAAGACAGCATGAACAACCTGTACCAAAAGGCATTTTACAACTACCAGCGAGGGGAATATCAACAAGCCGGACAGTTGTCGCAGCAAATAAAGGGCATGAATCCTGACAGCACCTTGTTGGCCAAAGTCGATTATATTCAGACCATTGCAAAAGGTACTGCCACAAGTGATTGGAATCAATTTGAAACGGATTTGAACGGCTACATTACCACATTCCCGAAAAGTTCAACATTGCCATTGGCGAAGGAAGTGTTAAAACTGATCCAGGACAGTACATTGGCTGATTATCAAAAGTTGGTTGAAATAGGTTACCTGAACGACAAAATTCAGAATCAAGAATTGTTGCCCGAAAACCAGGCCAGCAAGGATGAGTTTGGTGGCAAGTTCTCCTACGATGAAGATTTACAGCACTATTTCGTAATTGCGTTCCCACGAAGTGCCAATGTGGATTTGAATCGCTTG
>DATFMO010000435.1:0-15352 GCA_035266925.1 Sunxiuqinia sp.
CCCATGCCACCAAAGAAACCATTCACAAAATTGGCTGCTCCCTGTGCCACACATTCACGGTTACTGCTTCCACGCGTCTCGGTCAGTTCATCCACGAGGTTCAGTGTCATCAGCGATTCGGTCAACCCAATCATCGCCAAAATCAGCGCATATGGAAAAATGAATTTCAAAGTCTCAAAGTTCAGTGGAATCATCGGTACATTGAACGTTGGAAGGCCAGCTTTGATACCTGTTCCACCACCCGCTTGAATGAAGCTTTTCACCGTTTCAGTGTGAATACCGCCGAAAATAACAATCGCCGAAGTCACCAAAATCCCTACCAAAGCAGCGGGAATCGCTTTACTTATTTTAGGCAGAACAATCATCACCAACATCGTTCCAGCCACAAGCGCAATCATGGTGAAGAGAGGCGTTCCGGTCATCCATTCGCCACCACGTTTGAACATGTTCATCTGTGCCAGAAAAATCACGATTGCCAATCCGTTCACGAAGCCCATCATCACCGAATGTGGCACCAAACGAATGAATTTCCCAAGCTTAAAAACGCCGGCGCTCATTTGCAGGATGCCCATCAAAATCAAGGTGGCAAATAAATATTGCAACCCCATCATTTCACCGGCCCCCCCCATGACTTGTCCCTGTTTGATCAGACTCACCATCACAACAGCGGTGGCTCCAGTAGCACCGGAAATCATGCCCGGACGACCACCAAAAATGGAAGTCACCAAGCCCATCATGAAAGCTCCATACAAACCGATAATTGGAGAAACTCCTGCTACAAAAGCAAAGGCAACAGCTTCGGGAACCAAGGCCAGTGAAACAGTCAATCCTGAAAGGATATCGTCTTTAACACTGCCCTGTTTTTTATCAATGAATTTAAATTGTGGTTTCATACGCGCGATTTTTATCAGCGCGCAAAAATAGACTTTACAATAGGAAATATGCTTGTCAGCAGGGCTTATGGTCTTTTGTTAATACAGCCTTAATGTTGAAAAAGAGCCAGATATCTGAAATTTATTTGAAATAGGTAGAACTTTCATAGGGTTGGATTGTAACATTTGAGTACAAAAAATATTTGTATTTTTAACTAAATTTATTGAATATAAAATTGTACTCATGGCACTTCTTGATAATCTGGAAATTGCGACTGGTTCAAAACAACAAATAGATCATTTAAGCCCCCTATCCCCGGAAATGGAAAAAAGAATTATGCAGAAGTTTCGTCTTGACTGGAACTATAATTCTACAAATATTGAAGGGAATAGCTTGACCTATGGCGAAACAAAAGCGTTGATCCTTTTCGGTCAAACTGCTCAAGCCAAACCCTTGCGGGATCATTTGGAGATGACTGGTCACGATGAAGCCATAAAAGCAATTGAAGAAGTCGTTAATCAAGAAAGGCTATTAAGTGAAAAGTTTATTCGTGAATTACACCAGTTGATTTTAAAAGAACCCTATCAAGTTGATGGAATCACGGCAGATGGACAACCTGCTAAAAAGTGGGTCAAAGTTGGCCAGTATAAAACAAGCCCAAATCATGTAAAAACAAAAACAGGTGAAATTTTCTATTTTTCAACCCCCGAAGAAACCCTTTCAAAAATGAGTGATTTGCTTCAATGGTATCAAGAAAAACAACAATCGAATGACGACCATCCAATTGTTTTTGCTACTGAATTTCATTACCGTTTTGTGCGAATCCATCCGTTTGATGATGGAAATGGTCGATTGGCCAGATTACTCATGAACTTCATTTTAATGCAAAAAGGTTATCCACCAGCAATCATTAAAACTGAAGAAAAAGAAAGTCATTACAACTCCCTTCAACAAGCAGATTCTGGTCAACTAGAATTCTTTTTTGATTACGTCTGTAAGCAAGTTAATCAATCTCTTGAGTTAATGCTAAAAGGTGCACAAGGAGAAGAAATCGATGAACCAGATGATTTAGATAAAAAGTTGCAACTTTTGAAAAAAAGATTGGGAGAGGATACAGATTCAAAAGTGAAAGTTAAAAGAAGTCCAGAAGCGATAAAAAAAGTTATTGAAGAAAGTATTAAACCGCTTTTATTTGCACTAGAAAAAAGACTCTTAGATTTTGACGCTTTATCAAAGGATCGAGGAGTTCAAATTATGATTCAAAATAGGAAATCAACAGGCCGTAGTTTTTATGATTTGATAAATAACATTTTGTCAGCTAAACCACATCAACCCCATTCGACCAATTTTAATATTCCAAGAGTGGAGTTCAGTTGCACATATAGTGGAATAATTAAATCTCGGAAAAATCTAAATTTTGTTGGACTAAATTTCGGTCTATTTTTCCATCCTTTTATTTATGAACTGCGTGGAACAGGAATAAAATACCCAATTCATAAAAGATATGATGATCGTTTATCTGAAGATGATATAAATAAAATCGTAACCCAACTTGGCACTTATCTTTACAACGTTTTCGAAGAAAATATCGCTAAAAGTCAAGAATAGAATTTCTATCTATTCCTAAAAAACTGCAATTTCATTCCTGAAATTGCAGTTTTCATAAAATTACCTTTCAATCTCTTGAAGACTTCAGCTTTCGCTGACAGCGTTTTGCATGACCGGACGTTTCAAGCGCTCTAATACATATGGTATAGAAAGAACCAATAATCCAGCGAGTATTCCCGGCATGCCTTCATAAATAGCGGTGTGCCACCCCATAAAACGCCAAAAGAGAGCGACGCCCAAACCGGCTACAACGGCAATCAGACTGACTTTTTTGCCTGGCTTCCCACCTAAACTCAAAATGATCAACAGTGGGCCAAAAGCGCTTGCCAGGCTGGACCAAGACATGATCACCAAACTGAAAACACTTTGCTTGTTCACAATCGCCCATGACCATGCAGCCAGTGTTATCAAACCCGTTCCTAATTTCAATAGCTTGGGATTTTCGATTTTCTGCGGAATCAGGTCGTGTGTCAACGCAGCAGAACAACTCAAAATCAATGAATCAGCTGTTGACATGGTTGCGGCAAACACTCCTGCCAAGACCATTCCCACAAGATAGGGGGGCAAAAGTTCCATCGCCATGGTTGGCAGGGCTAGTTCAGCATCAAAAGAACCCGGATCACTCAGGTAAATGCGGGAAAGCATTCCCACTCCGGTTGACATGACATAAAAAAGGATGAACCATGAATAGTACCAGATTCGGGCCTTTTGCATCTTTTTCGTCTCATTTAAGGCCATAAAACGAACCATGACATGTGGCTGCCCAATGACAGACAAGCCGGCGAAAGCCCAGCCAACAGCAAACAAGATTCCTCCGGCTATTCCCGGAACAACAAGGTCTTTCGGGAACCAATCCATGAAACCGTTGATTTGCTCCATCTGATTGACTGCTCCATTGATGCCACCAACCGATATCACGCCAACCACCAGCATCAATGCCATAGCCAGCATCATAACAATGGATTGTGCGCCATCGGTCCAGATGGAAGCACGTATTCCACCTGAGAAACAATAGAGGACAACCAACACTGCTCCCAGCGTTGCACCAGCCCAGTTGGGCCAATCGAATAGTACCTGTAGTGCTTTACTACCAGCCACTAATTGTGCGCTGGAATAGGCCAATAAAAAAATCAGAGATAGGGCAGCAATGACTCGTTGTAAGACAATATTCTTTTTCCCATTCCACCGACTAATTACACCGGCAAAACTAACTTCTCCGGTACGCTCTGTAGCTTTTCGCAATCGACGGTGAATGAAAACCGAGCCCAGGAAATCACCTGCTATCCAACCGATCATCAGCCAGATAGCAGCCAATCCCGTGGTGTAGGTGTATCCGATTACCCCGATGAACATGTAGCCACTGTTATTCGTGGCAACAGCAGACAATCCCACCAATGACGGCGGGATTGAACTGCTGGCCAGGTAGTAATCTTTTTTTGTCCCCTTACTTTTGAAGACGGAACTTAACCCAATCAATGCAAAAGCCCCTAGAAAGAGTAAAAAACTTATAACCATTTTCGCTCAATCATTTTTCTGTGGTTGCAAACTCGGCATCCACATGTTCAACTGGCTTAATGTTCTCGCGGGTACAAATATATTCCGGACGAGGAGGTTGATCACAAAACGGTTCCACCACTTTGTTGGATACCGCATTGTAAACGAAAAATATATTGGATCGTGGGAACGGTGTGATATTCCCGTTCGACCCATGCATGGTATTGCAGTCAAAAATAATCACCGAGCCTGGTTTGCCCGTTGCGGTAACAATACCACCTTCCTCAATTAATGTTGTCAGGCTTTCATTATCTGGCACGCCATATTCCTGCTTTTTAAGCGATGATTTGAAGTGATTTTCAGGTGTATCACCCTGGCAAACCACATAGCGTTTGTGAGACCCCGGCACCAGCATGAGGGCTCCATTGTAAGTATAATTGTCGGTCAATGCGACAGACATACTTAATGCCCGCATTCTGGGCATACCATCTTCCACATGCCAGGTTTCAAAATCTGAATGCCAGTAAAATTCCTTGCCTTTAAACCCCGGCTTGTAGTTCACCCGGGATTGATGGATGTACACATCATCGTTCAGCAAATAGGCTGCCAGCCCGGCCAACCGTTTGTCCGAAGTCAATTTCTGGAACACCCGGCTAATCTCATGTACTTTAAAAACCGAACGGACATTACCGCTCCCTGGCTCCGTAATGGTATGGTCAGATGATTTGATATCGTCATCCGTTTTTAGCCGCTCCATCTCTTTCTGCAAGGAAGCCACTTCTTCTTGGCTGAACACATCTTCTAAAATCAGGAAACCTTGTTCTTCATATTGTTTGATCAACTTTTCAGAAACAGGGCTGTCTTTTGTATTCCCGGCGTAAACGACCGGATCCTTTCGTTGTGCTAATTGGACTTTTCTTCCTCCACGGGAAGGATAAATATCTTCATGCATAATTTCGCTGTGTTAGGTTTTAATCTGTAACTTTTTCCGATTCCAGCTCATAAGCACCTTCAGCATTGTGCACTTCTTTTCCGTTCAGTGGTGGGTTGAAAACGCAAGCCATTTTCATTTCAGAAAAAGCTCGTAACACATGCTTATCATTCTTGTTCAGCATGTAAATTGTGCCGGGGCCAATGGGGTACTTTTTCCCATCATCGAGGGTTTCCACCTCTCCTTCCCCGGAAATGCAATACACTGATTCCAGGTGGTTCTGATAATGCATCTGGAAATCGGCATCTTTATAAATGGTTGTAATATGGAATGAAAAACCCATCCCGTCGTCTTTCAACAACAAGCGGGTACTTTCCCAGTTACCATCTGGTGAGACAATTCTTCGATTCGTTTTATCTGCTTCCTGCAAGTCTCTTACGATCATAAAACTTCCTTTTTTGTATTGTTTTCAACTAAAACAACATCATCAAAATAATCAGTGCTTTCAGGAACATCTGTCGTATTACAAACTTCCTTCACTGATTGCTCAATAATATCGATTCCCTTTTTCAGGTTTTCCCTGACTATGGTCAGTGGGCAAAATAATTTAATGATCTGGTCATCGGCGCCACTGGTTTCAATAATCAGTCCTTTCTGGAATGCGCGTTTGGTAATTGCACTAGCAATTTCACCATTCACACAGTTCAAGCCCTGGAACATTCCGCGCCCACGAGATTCCAAATTACCATCGCCATATCTATTGACAATTTCCTCCAGTCGGTGCTGAATGTATTCTCCTTTAAGGTGAATCTCATCGACAAACCGGTCATCGGACCAGAAATGGTCAATGGCAGCTTTTGCTGCTACAAATGCCAGGTTATTTCCTCTAAAGGTTCCGTTGTGTTCACCTGGTTTCCAACGGTCCAATTCCGGCTTCATCAACACCAGTGCCAATGGTAGTCCATAACCGCTCAACGATTTAGACAGTGTTACAATATCCGGCTGGATTCCAGCTTCTTCAAAACTAAAATAACGACCGGTACGTCCGCAACCTGCCTGAATATCATCGACAATCAACAGAATGCCATGTTTTTTGCAAACCGATTGCAAATTCCGAAGCCATTCGAAGTCACAAACATTAATTCCACCTTCGCCTTGCACCGTTTCTACGATCGCTGCTGCAGGCAAGTCAACGCCGCTACTGGAATCAGACAACAATTTATCCATGTAAGCTGTGGTGTTGACATCGTCACCCATGTACCCTGAATAAGGCATTCGAGTGACATTCCCCAGGTTTACACCGGAAGCTCCCCGGTGTGTAGAATTCCCGGTGGCGGCCAATGCTCCAAGGGTTACCCCATGAAAACCATTGGTAAACGAGATGATCGACTCCCGTCCGGTGTTCTTCCGGGCTACCTTTATAGCTGCTTCCACCGCATTCGTGCCAGTCGGCCCTGTAAATTGAACGATATAATCATAGTCACGAGGAGCCAGAATTTTCTCTCTAAATGTTTCCAGAAACTGGCCTTTTGCATCTGTGTGCAAATCCAGACTGTTTGAAATTCCATCATTTGACAGGTATTCCAATAACTTTTCTTTAAAGACCGGATGATTGTGGCCATAATTCAATGATCCCGCTCCGGAAAGAAAGTCAAGATATTCATTACCTTCTGTGTCATAGATAATTTCACCTTTTGCCTTGTTAAAAACACGCGGAAAATTTCGCGCATAACTTTGAACTTCAGATTCAAGTTCTTCAAAAATCTTCATAACCTATGTGATTGTTTTGATTTTAAAATCTAAGAAATCGGACCCACTCTCAACAGTTGTTCACTGTCGTGATGTCCGTTAAAATGTTTGTCTTTATGGAATGCAGTTGATGTGTTAGTGCCTGCTTTCAACTGTTTGGCCAGTTTGTCGAATAACCTCCAGGATGAATCATTGGAGTCTGTAATGGTAGTTTCCAAAAAATTGACATTTTTACAAACCTGGCGTGTAATAATTTTATCAAGCATCTTTGAGGCTAGTCCCATTCCGCGGGCAGATTCATCAACAGCAACTTGCCAAATGAACAAGGTGTCCGGTCGATTTGGAATCAAATAGCCTGAGACAAATCCCACAAGCTTCCCATCTTTGCGGGCGCACATCGAGGTATCTGCAAAATGGGTAGCCTGAAGTAGGTTGCAATACACCGAATTCGTATCTAAGGGGGGACAATTAGCAATTAATTGATTAATCGCATAACCGTCCTCGGGTCCAGGAGGTTCCAACTCAATTGTCTGCGTTTCTCTTTTTTCACTTTGTAACATGATTTTTCCTGTTTTTTTCTTACTATCAGTTTTTATTAAAACTTATTCTCCCTATAATTTTCAGGATTTTCTCGTTAAATAGTGTCAACCTGACCAACAATAGCAGTTGTGGATAGTTTAAAAAAAATTGGCTTTTTAAATAAGCAACCCAAAACGAGGAATACGAATAACCAACTCACATTCAAAAGACAACAAGGGATATATTTGCCAATATTGTCAAATATTAACGTCCTTATTTAGATTGAACCCATCTTTTTTAAGCCTTTTTTTCTATGTGAAAACCTCAAAATGGATCATGATATTTTCCTAAATTTGAAGTAAATTCAACCAGATTAGCAATGACTTATGGGTTGAAACTTGGCAAGAAATTATGAACAAAAGGTGAAATTCCGGCTTAATCCGATTCTTTAGGCAGAGTATTTTCAAATTATTCCCTTGTCACTGTCGCATAGCTCTAGCGATACAGGCCGAAAAAAACCAATAGCCTGAAAAATATTTATTCATTTCAAACGGGATAACGCAACAAATTTTGTCTATTTCTTTCTGAAAAAGATTTGCAATGGAACACCCGTAAAATTGAAGTTTTCACGGAGCTGATTTTCAATGTATCGACGATATGGATCTTTGATGTATTGCGGCAGATTGGCAAATAGCGCGAACGATGGTGTCGGGCTTGGCAGCTGCGTGACGTATTTTATTTTGATGAATTTCCCTTTTACTGATGGCGGTGGGTATTTCTCCACAGATTCCAACAAAACATCATTCAATTTTGAAGTTTTCACCTTTTGCTGGCGATTCTCAAATACTTCAATGGCTGTTTCCAGCGCTTTAAAAATTCGTTGTTTAGTGAGCGCTGACATGAAAATGATGGGAACATCGACAAACGGCGCAATACGTTCATGAATTTGCTGCGTAAACTTCTTCACTGACTGGGTGTCTTTTTCAATCAAGTCCCATTTATTCACCAAAATAACGATGCCTTTACGGTTACGGGCCATTAGATTAAAAATGCTGACGTCCTGTCCTTCAATGCCGCGTGTAGCATCAACTAACAACATACAAACATCTGAATCTTCGATGGAGCGTACTGAACGCAAGACGGAGTAGAACTCCAGGTCTTCGTGAACTTTCGCCTTTTTTCGCAATCCTGCCGTATCCACTAAATAGAAATCATGTCCGTATTTGGTGTAGCGGGTATTGATCGCGTCGCGGGTAGTTCCAGCGACATCGGTCACGATATTCCGGTCAACGCCGATCAACGCATTGATGAACGACGATTTCCCAACGTTGGGACGGCCAACCACGGCAAAACGAGGAATGCCTTCTTCGACAGCAGGTGCTTCTTTTTTACTGAAACTTTTTACAATGGCATCCAGCAAATCACCAGTCCCACTGCCGTTCATGGCAGAAATGCAATATAACTCACCCAATCCAAGTGCATAAAACTCGTGGGAATCAATGATACGTTGGTTGTTGTCAACCTTGTTCACGGCCAGGAAAACCGGCTTTTTCGCGCGACGCAAAATGTTGGCCACTTCCTGGTCGAGGTCGGTGATGCCACCTTCCACATCAACAGCAAACAAAATAATGTCGGCTTCATCAATGGCCAGATGCACCTGCTTGCGAATTGCCTCTTCAAACACATCATCCGAGTTCACGACGTAGCCACCGGTGTCAATCACCGAAAACTCCTTGCCATTCCACAAAGACTTACCATAATTCCGGTCACGGGTCACTCCCGACACCTCATCAACAATGGCTTTCCGACTTTCCGTCAAGCGATTAAATAATGTTGATTTACCCACATTGGGTCTTCCTACTATTGCTACTATATTGCTCATTCCTATAAATCCGTTTCGAGTTTCGAGTTGCAAGTTTCGAGTTGTTTCCAGCTTAAATTCGCACACTCTCACCATCTTATATTCCAAATTCCAATCCCAATAGGGACAAATTCCAAAATTCAGGAGTCATGTGTTACCCGCCGGTCACGGCATGCCTGACCCTACAAACGATTCACACTCCATGCTCCACGCACTTTGCCCACGCTACTGAAAATCGTACCCAAAGTTGCCCAGTTCACGGTCTTTATCGCGCCAGTCTTTGGACACTTTCACGTATAACTGCAAAAATACCTTCTTTTGAAAAAACTCTTCCATGTCTTTCCGGGCCATGGTGCCCACTTTTTTCAGGGCTGCTCCCTGGTGGCCAATGATGATCCCTTTCTGGCTGTCGCGTGCCACATTAATGACACAGCGCAGGCGAAGGATCTTTTCTTCTTCGATAAATTCCTCGACCTGAACCTCGACCGAATAGGGCACTTCTTTTTGATAGTACAGCAAAATCTTTTCCCGGACGATCTCTGATACAAAGAAACGGTCGTTTCGGTCGGTCAGTTCATCTTTTGGGAAATAAGGAGGAGCCTCAGGCAAAAGCTCAATAATGCGGTCGAAAATGGGACCAATATTGAACCGCTCGGTGGCCGAAATGGCAAACACATCTGCGGCAGGAAGAAGGTCTTTCCAATATTCGTATAATTTCATCACATCGCCCTGGTTCGACAAATCAATCTTGTTGATCAACACAATTACCGGCGCATTCGACTTGCGAATTTTTTCGAGGTATTCTTCATTTTTATCCGGCTTTTCCACCACATCAGTCACGTACAAAATCACGTCAGCATCAATCAGCGCCGTGTTCACAAACTTCATCATCGATTCCTGAAGTTTGTAATTCGGCTTCAAAATGCCCGGTGTGTCTGAATACACAATCTGAAAATCCTCACCACTCACGATCCCTTTGATCCGGTGGCGCGTGGTCTGCATCTTCTTCGTAATGATAGACAAACGTTCGCCAACCAGCGAATTCATGATGGTTGATTTCCCGACATTCGGGTTTCCAATAATATTTACAAATCCTGATTTGTGTGCCATAAAACCGATTTCCTTTTTTGAAAAGCTCGGCAAAGATAGCAATATCCTTTTAGCAGTTAAAGATCAAGTTCTTAATTTTCGGGAATTTAACGTTCACAGTGGATTGTCCAAGTTTATGTATTGAATAAAGAATCTCGATTTTAAGGGAAACAGTCCAATTGTTATGGATGTAATTTCTATGAATAATGAAGTGGGTATATTGATGTAAATAATATCATGTCTATCGTTTTTGGAAACAATAGACATGATACGAGTCATAGATTGCAATTGAATTTCAGAAGCAATCTCCTATTTAACTATTAACTTTTTACTGAAATAGTTTTTCCCCACATTTCCGTTAATGATATATAAACCTGCACTGAGGCCGTAGGAATTTACAGGAAAGTCATAGCTCCCGGGCTTCAAATGATCTTGGACAAGCGTGCCTAGTAGCCTGCCATTCAAATCGTTTAAACGTAAATCTACCTGTGATTCTTTATAAAGTGTTAGCCTGATAACAGCATTGGTATTGTCATAATAAAGTTTAAATCCTGAAGTTTCATCCGGATCTGCGATTCCGGTGGCGGTTCCGGGTTCTGCCAATAAACCCCATGTTCCGTTTATTTCACCAAAGATTTTAATTCTCGATTTATCGGTGGTGTTCTCTTCAGGGACAATTACCACCGCCAATGACTTTCCGGCGTAAGCACTTAAATCAAGTGGAAAGGTCGCACCTTCACCCCCGGTTGAATTGTTTAACTCCAGGGTATATTTATCCGGGCTCACACTGATGTAATCTGAAACCTGCGTAAAGGAAAGATCATTTGCAATTTCCGTTTTAATTTCTGAAATATTAACCAGGTTCGCGTTGTAGCTGATGCCGTTATTAATGGCATTGGACAGGTATAAATCAACGCTTTCAGTGCTGTTGGCATTTTGTCGCCAATCTCGTTTAAAGATGACAACCGGGTCATCCAAATAATCAGGTATAATAAGCTGGTAATTTGTCGGAAGGTGAAAACTTTCATCATCGAGGCTGCCGGTATAAAAATCAAATCTTTGTGCATATACAGGATTGTTTATATCCTGACCGTCGGCAACCATGTGAATGTAGGGCTCTACAGAACTCAACTCAAAATTTTCGACCACCTTGCCAGTATCCGCCCCCGCCAATTTACACATTTCCACACTGTCAATAAATACATAGGTGTTTGAAGAAAAAGCGCTATTGAAATTCGAAATTCTAGTCGATTTCTGTTTTGAAGGCGAGGCTTTTTTAACTTTCGTCGTATTAAAAACGGAGCGATAGTTAATGGGTCTTAACTTTATTATATGTGTTTCACCATTTGTCGACTCTAAATATGCGGCATTTCCAATAAACCAGCCGCTATAGTCTATTCCATAAGCCAAAACAAGAAAATGAAGTACAGCCTGTTTAATTTCACCAGGTTTCGTTTCGCCAAAGTCCAAACTGATATCTTCTGATATTTTCCCTTTATAAACATCAAATATTTTGGCATCGCCGTCCACTGATAAAAAATGAAGCTGTTTACTTAAAAATTGATCTTTCACTATCAAATTATGAAATGGTAAAGTTCCGGTATTTTCTACTGTGATTAAAAAGCTGACCTTATTACCCAGGGTGGGTACATCGTCACTTAATTTAGACATTTTAGCAGAACGTGTTCCGATTAAGATGCCATAATTGTATCCAACTAAATCCGTATTATCACCTTTGGCCGTAACCTTGTTAAAACACGAACCGGGTTTCTTTGCAAAAGCCCTAACATTTACAACTATTGTATCAAATGTAACGACGTCTCCTATATTCACAGGAATGTTGTTCTTAACAGAATTTGTAATATCGAATTGCTTGGATTCTCCCAATAAATAATACTTGGCGCTTACTATATCAGTATGGGTTGTGTCGTATAGTTCAGACATCATTACGTTGAATGCGGTCAGATTACCGGTGTTGGTTATTAACATGGTATAATGAATTGTATCGCCGACCAGGAATGTGTCTCTTTCAGCATATTTTTTTACCGACAGTACTGCTTTTTCGGTTTCAGGAAGTGTATACACATCAGTGCGAACATTATTGGTATCTTTCGCCATTCCTGACACATATATTTTACCATCGTAAACGTCTAGACCATAGGCGCTATTCAAATCATTAATGAAGGTTGAGTAGTCAAGCTTTAATCCGGAGTTAATGTCATTTATTCCTGAAATTACACTCATAAAAGCATAGATATCTGAAGTAGTATCTCCCGTTAAAGTAACTGTGCGTGGAAGATCAAAAGAAGCAGTGCTTCCTGTTAAAGCCAACATTTCATCCGTGTTATCTGAATTATTGAAAACAGCGATTTTTTGGGGCGACTCCGATTCACTGCCTCCCCATGTGGATGAAAAAATATATTGAGCCTGTTTAAGAGCAGCATTCCACTCAAGTCCTGTCATATAAACATCGCTGTTTCCACCTCCATTGTCCGGAACCGCATTTAAGGTGAAAAAATCTTCAGAACCTGTGTTTCCCATGGTAAAAATATTCCGGCTACTATCAACAGCAATATCTTTTGCTGATTCAAAATCACTTCCTCCCTGCAAAGTCCCGAATTCAACCGTATAGGTTTGCATGTTCAGCACAACCAGAAGTGCATCCTGTGGACCGTTTAAGGTGTTTCGAATAGCATTGGGCAGGTAACAATCATTTGAATACGTTTCTCCGAACAAATACACATACTTGTCTCCATCGCAGGTAATGGCATTTAGATAGTCGTACAGCGAACCGCCATAGGGCGATGAAAACATTAACTCGCCGTTATCGCCATTAAACTGGGCCACAAAGCCATCTGTTGAACCCCCTGGATCCTGAAATGGATTCTTTACCGGGAAATCAATACCGTAGCCTGTTACCCATACATTAAAATTTGCATCAAGGCATATATCATTGATTCGATCGCCGGAATCGCCACCGAAATAGGTGGAGAACATTAGCTCTCCATCGCTATTGAATTTCATAAGGTATCCATCACTGTTTCCCCGAAGAGTATTCTGGAAAGCATTCATTACCGGAAAATCGTGCGACATGGTCACACCGGCCACAAATACATTTCCCGAATCGTCCACGGCTACGCTGTAAGCATATTCGCTATTTTCACTACCACCAATGTATGATGAAAACAAGATTTCTCCGGTATTTGGATCAACTTTTGCCACAAAGCCATCCTGCGGAAGGTAATCCGGTCCTCCGGGCATATCGGGAAACGCTGCATTGACCGTTGGAAAATCACTGGAAAATGTATATCCGGCATAGTACAAATATCCTGAAGTATCTGTGACCATATCCTGCACGATATCAGCTTTGGTTCCGCCAAAATAAAAATTTGTCGGTGGAGTTAATTTCTGTGAGACAGGAATTTTCACGTTATTCTGAGCGGCCATTCTATGAGAGCAGAGAAAGGCAAAGATTAAAACCATGGGTTTAACAAAAACTGAGATTTTGAGATTTTTTTTCATGATATAAAACATAAAAATTGGAAATTCATTTCAGACAAAGATTATTTGTCAATAAATTAATGCAATACTTCGGTTGAAGCTTAGTTAATTGTCAGATTAACAGAGATGTGAGTGACTTTTCGCTAGGTTGAAATACCAATGGTCTGTATCTTTAAAATATTAATTACCAGTTAATTATCCCGTGCTCAATTCCGTATGATACCGAACCGTCCGCGTCAAGCTAATACTCGTGATCTAAGTCGGTTACAAACGTCAGATCATTTATTTTCAGAGACGAACCTTGCGGTAGTAGAACTTTGGATTTAAGCGAAATCAGGCTTGCATCGATTTCGTTCGTGGGATTGTTATTCTCCTCTTCTGGATTTAGAGGTTGGGGTTTTTTACAACTCTGCGCAAATAGTAAAAGTAAAACGAATAAAAATGACAATACTTTGGCAGTGTTGATTTTGTCAACAGGAGTTTCAAAATGCTGAAGTTTCATCTTGCAAAATTAACAGTTTCAGATCTGATCGACAATGTAAAACTGCCAGCAAGGCAGTGAATATGAGAGCTTTGGTATTTTCAAGAGACAGAGTTTAACTTATTGTTCAAGTTTTTATTCGCACATAAACACAGTATACAAGTTAGGGAGAAATTTGCGTATTAGCAATTTAAAGGTATTTATATCTTCTATCTGAGTAGTTTTAGCAAGTGGCCAAAAATGTCCTTGAAATTAGTAATCCCTGTGTAGAAGTTCGGTATCGGTTGTTTGAAAATAACTGGTGAAAGTTTTGCAGAAAATAAAACACAGGGATCCGATCTTTTAAAAAGACCGGATCCCTGAAACCTGTTGCCAATGCAGTTGCCTTTGCTAAAATTCTATTAGGAATTAGCTTTTCCCAGTTCAACAGATTCAAATTGCAGGCTCACTCTCTCCAAACTTTCAAGCGATCCAACAACGGTGACCACATCGCCCTTTCGTAAGCGGGTATGGCCGTGCGTAATAATCATGTTCCCATTGCGTTCAACGGAGAGAATCAACACATCCGTCGGCAATCGCAGATTCCGTAACGCGACACCAAACAAACTTTCATCTTCTACGGTCACATCAAGCGTATCTTTGTCTGGCTCCATGCCCATCAATAATGATGTTGCCATTGGTGAGCGTACAAAGTGCTGCAATAAATTGACAAAGGCCGTTGCCGGATCAATGACCAAAGCGCCCAAATCATAGAATTTCTTCAGGTTTTTACGATCTGAAAGACGAACGATAACCACCTTTTTGCCGATATTTTCATAAATCCACTCGCAGATCGTATAGTTTCCCCGGTCAGAATGCAGTAAAACAAAGGTATCGTATTGCTTCAGGTTTAAACTTTTCAAGGTTTCCGATTCCCGGCTTTCAATGTAATGCATCTTTACGCCTGGGATTTCCTCAATTTTTCCTTTGGATTTACGGGTCGCTATGGACACATCCCAATTGTTCTTGATTAATTCATGTGACAAGGCTACCGATTGGTTTTCATAGCCAAAAATCAATACGCGATGTGAGTGATCATAGTGGTCTTTTGCCAGGGTGCGGTTTTCGCCCAGCCGTTTAATCGCCCATTTAAACAACGGTGGACCAATCAACTGATTCACAATCACCACAGCGATAATGATGGTTGCCAACTCTTCTCCCCAGCCGGGATAACTTTTATCCACCACCATGACCAGCGCCAAACTTA
>DATFMO010000436.1:0-2270 GCA_035266925.1 Sunxiuqinia sp.
GAGTGCAGTTGTTGGGCGGTTTTAATGCCAGTGTTTTAATTGGTAACGATGCCTATGCCATCGATCAGTCAGGAAAAGATCGGATTGGTTCCACTCAGGACATGAATTCCGTAAATTACAGCACCACCGTAGGTTTTGGATTGGGATATGGGTTGACCAAAAGCCTGAGTTTACGGGTTGAACCTCAAATGAAATACTTTTTGGGTTCCCTAAATCAAAATTCAAATGTTACATTCAAACCCTACACCATTGGTGTTTCTACGGGATTGAGCTATCAATTCTAAAATAGAAGGATTCTATTTTAAAACTTTTGTTGTTTTCAGAAGTCGAAGTTCCATTTTTGTTAATTATTTTTATTGACAATTTCGAGGAATTTCATTTCCTCGGTATCCGCGAAGCAAACAACGAATGACTAAACGATTCCTGATCGCTGCTATTTTCTTTTTGTGTAGTTTCCTCAATGGTCTGGCACAAGATGAAATCAGTGAATTAAAAGTCTCAGGAAATTTTAGTCATACTCCAACGGAGCAATTTATCACAAACCTGGAACACCAATACAACATTCATTTTTATTATAAGAAAGAATGGCTTGACTCATTGACTGTCAATGGTGTGTTTGATCAGATTCCACTCATTCAGGTACTCAATAAATTTTTCGGGCAGGGGAAACTGAGTTATCTTTTTTTTCAGAATTCGGTGGTGCTGTTTCCGCGGGCTTCGGTAGCCGGGGAGCATCGCTTTCTGGATGAAGCTTCCGTGTTGTACATTGGCGATCCGATTAATATTGGCCGATACAAAGAGGCAACCATCAAAGGAACCGTGACTGATGGAAAGACAGGTGATCGATTATCAGGAGCAGTGGTTTATGTTCGTGATATGGACGAAGGTATCAGCACCAACAATCGGGGCGAATTTGAAATGCAGTTACCAACCGGGCGCCATCATTTAAAAATTAGCTTTGTGGGCTTTGAGCCACAACAGCAGGAAATTGATTTGATTGAAGACGGCGACGTTGTTTTCGATCTGTTTGAAGAAACACATAACCTGGACGAAATCAAGATCACAGGCGACAATACAAATACATCGCGCACTCAAATGAGTATGGTACGTATGGATGCCCGGGAAATTAAAAAATTACCGGTTTTGATGGGCGAAGCTGACGTGATCAAAAGTGTGGTGATGATGCCTGGAGTACAAAGTGTGGGCGAGTTGTCTTCGGGTTTCAATGTACGTGGTGGTAATGCCGACCAAAACCTGGTGCTCATTGATGGAGCACCTGTTTACAACACCAGCCATTTGTTTGGCTTCTTTTCCATGATCAATCCCGATGCGGTGAGTGATGTCACCTTGTACAAAGGTGGCCTGCCAGCTAGTTACGGCGATCGTGTGGCCTCGGTGATGGATGTGCAGTTGAAACAGGGAATGACTGATCACCTGCAACTGTATGGAGGCCTCGGAGTCATCAATAGCCGGATCACCCTGGATGGGCCACTTGTGAAAGACAAAAAAAGTTCGTTTCTGTTGGGCGGGCGTTCAACCTATTCCGACTGGATTTTGCGCCAAACCAAGAACCTGAAATTCCGGCATAGTATTGCTCGTTTTTACGATCTCAATGGAAATGTAAACTTCCACCTGTCGGATAGGAACAATCTGAAACTCATGGGCTACACGAGTTCCGATGAGTTCAATTTAAATTCGAATTCCTTGTACCAGTATCAAAACTACATTGGAGCTTTGAATTGGAAAATGGCGTTGGGGGAGAAATGGGTTTCCAATTTGAATATCGATTACAGCCAATACCAATTTAGATTGAATGAAACTGATGAATACCTTAGCGAACTGGATTACGAGTTGAAAACGGGAATTGAGTATGCAGGCTTGAAATACCTGCTGTCGTTTTTACCCAACGATAAGATAAAACTGAATGGAGGCTTCCAGGTCTCAGTTCATCGGGTGTATCCGGGTGAAATTTTACCAGCACAAGATACTTCTTCCATTCAATATGAAAAGGTGGTGAACGAGCAGGCAATTGAATATGCCGGTTTTGCTGAAGGTGAATTCGACATTGCCGGTAATTTCGCTATGACGCTGGGGCTGCGTTATTCCCGGTTCAGCAATGTGGGGCCGGCAACTATTTATTTGTACGATCCTAATTTTACCCGAAGCCTGGATCATGTGGTGGATTCGTTGGTTTTCAGCAAAAATAAGGTGATCAAAACCTACCAGGGATTGGAGCCACGATTGTCTTTTAAATACAAACTGAATTCTGG
>DATFMO010000437.1:0-3594 GCA_035266925.1 Sunxiuqinia sp.
CAACCATTGCCGTTATGATTCCGCTTTGTTGAATAAAATCGATCTGCCGTTGAAATATGGAAGGAGGGTCATTATCAAAACCAACGATAAACCCGGCAAACACTTCGATACCTGCTTCCTGAATTGAATGCACACTCTGTAATAAGTTCCGCTTCTTATTCTGAATCTTGTTGCATTCAATCAAACTGTTTTCTTCAACTGTTTCAATGCCAACAAAAACCTTGTCAAAACCAGCTTGCACCATCAAATTCATCAACTCATCATCATCAGCCAGGTTAACCGATGCTTCCGTTATAAAATAAAATGGGTATTGATGAGTTTTCATCCATTTTATCATAACAGGTAATAATTCCGTTTTGAGGCTTTGCTTATGACCGATGAAATTATCATCGACAAAAAAGACACCGCCTTTCCATCCTTGTAGGAGAAGGGTGTCCAGCTCAGCAACAATTTGGCCCGATGATTTTGTACGAACTTTTCGTCCGAATAAGGCCGTAATGTCGCAAAATTCGCAATCGAACGGACAACCACGTGAGTATTGAATTCCAGCAGTAACGTAATTTTTAAGCTCGATCAATGAATAATCCGGCAAAGGTGTATTTGACAGATCGGCAAATTCCTCAGTTTGATATATTCGGTGTGCCTGGTCACGTTGAAAATCCGCTATGAAGCGGGGTAACGTAATTTCGGCTTCATTCAGCACCAAATAATCAATATCAGGGAACAAATCATATTCTTCCGTAAACAAAGGTCCTCCAGCAACTATTTTCATATGAACTAATTTGCATCGCTGGATTGTTCTTTTTACGGAATCCATCTGAACTGACATTGCACCGATAAATACTAAATCAGCCCAAATAAGCGAGTCATCATCAAGCTCCGTCACATTCAGATCGATCAATTTCTTATTCCAGTCTGCCGGCATCAATGAGGCAATTGTCAACATTCCCAACGGGACATTGGAGGCTTTCTTGGAAACGAACTTTAAGGCATGTTTAAAACTCCAGTACGTATCCGGATATTTAGGATAAATCAATAAAATATTCATTTGGAATTAACTAATTCTTTCGACAAAGATATTTGACAGATTTACCAACATGAAAAAATAGGGATTAATACTGCTGATACAGTGATTAATCAAACCGGACGGGGATAAATCCCGGATTATGCCTGCGACTGGTATTCGCCCCTAATCCCTATGCAAGGATCTCTTTAAACTTAAATAAATATTGCCGTGACACCGGAATCGGTTCTTGATATCCCCTAATGATCAGAAAATGATTGTTTAATTTTCGGCTTAGTTTTTCAACAAAATAAGTATTGACAATACTGGTACGATGACAACGAACAAAGTTTGAATATGGCTTGATCTGGTGTTCGATGTTTTTTAGCGTATTTCGAATCAGCTTCCTATTATACGTATTGCCATCACGAAAAATAATTTCCACATAGTTATCAGCTGATTTAATCAAAGCAACATCACCGATCAATAAACGGAAATTATCCTCCTTGTAATCAGAAGAAAACTCAACGGTTCTATTTTGATAATCTTCTTTATATTGCTCTATTTTACTTAGAATTGTTTTCTTTTCTGACTTTAGCAATTCATTTTGCTTGTTAAGTTTCTGAAATTCATCGTATATCTTTAAAGCAACAGGTGGAACCAGGCAAATAAAAACTACCTTAAACATGATGTAAAAAGTGATACTAACATGTCCTACGTAGCGAAGATAGAAAGCCATAGCTACTGCGCTTAACACCAAGATTAAAATAGAGCTGATATAGGTAACTAAAAACGACTCATCGTTCAGGTAGTCACTTTTGGAAATCACGGAATGGAACACAACTCTTACTAAAACCAAAAACACAAAAATGATAGCTACTAATCCAACTAAAAACAAGAGTCGATTATTAAACTCGAACTGGTCAATTGGGAATGGCTGGAAAAACAGAACAAACAAAAATAATCCTAAAGTGATGCTCAAGAAGAGCCTCAGGTTTTCCTTTAATAAATCAACCAATAAATTCAATTTTCTATTCATCTTTGAAGCCTGTTGTGCTTATATAATACAAACATATTACTTCAAAGTTACATGATTTTAATTGGTATCGATATTTCCTGAAAGTCTTTTTTAATCGTGCGAAAAGGTGCGCACCGTGCGCCGATAACTTGAAAATACTTTTGCACGAGAAATAAAACCAATGTATTTGCCATTATCGATGACTGCAAGGTTGAACCGACCACTGCTTTCAAATTTTTCGGCTACTTTATGCATTGTATCTTCCGGTGAAATGAAGTGCTCTGGCATGTACATTAAATCCTTGACAAATACGGTATCGTACAAATCCTGATTGAAAATGAGGTGTCGGATATCGTTCATTTTCACCATTCCTCTCATAATCCCCTCTTTGTCAACAACCGGGAAAAGATCGCGTTTTGAACGAGCAATTGCTTTTGTCAGATCCCGAAATGATGCATCGGGCGAAACAACTTCAAAATCAGTCTCAATTAGTTCAGCTACATGCATAAAATGAAGCACCGCTTTATCTTTATGGTGGGTCACCAATTGCCCATCCAACGCCAAACGCTTTGTATAGATTGAATGCGGCTCAAAACGCATAATGGTCATGTAAGCCGCCAAAGCTGAAATAATAAGCGGAAAAAATAACTCGTAACCACCCGTTATCTCCGCCGTCAGAAAAATTCCCAACAGCGGCGCGTGCATCACTCCGGCCATCATAGCCGCCATTCCTGCCAGGGCAAAATTATCGAGTGGAAGATGCAAGCCAAACGTCAAGTTAACAAAGTAGGCCAGAAAGTATCCTCCAACAGCTCCCACAAACAAAGTTGGTGCGAAGATCCCGCCAATACCGCCACTGGCGGTGGTCACAGACATTGCAATTACTTTGAAGAGTAAAAGAAGTCCCAGGAATATGACAAAAAACCAGGGATTATCACGTAAGCCGTAGAAAAGCGAAGTATCCAGTAAATCAAGGCCCAGGCCATTGAACAGCTTATTGATCGAAATATATCCTTCTCCCCAAAGTGGTGGAAAAAGGAAAATTAAAACGCCAAGTATAATTCCACCTAAAATTAACCGTTGCCATAGCTTGCTGATTCCACCTAAAAGGCGCTCAACCGACATAGCCATACGCGTAAAATAGAGTGAAAAAAAACCGGCAAACACACCAAGCAGAATGTAGAAAGGAATATTATCTGCATTGAAAGCGTTGACCAAATGAAATTTAAACATGACGACATCACCCATAAAATAGTAGGTGATCACAGCCGCTGTAATAGCTGATATCAACAATGGAACCAATGAAGCCATCGTCAAGTCGAGCATCAGCACTTCCAGTGTGAAGACAATTCCGGCGATGGGAGCCTTAAAAATTCCGGCAATGGCCCCCGTTGCTCCGCAGCCAATCATCATCATAATGTCGACCTGACTTAACTTGAAAAAACGTCCTAAGTTAGATCCAATCGCCGCGCCTGTAAGTACCACCGGTGCCTCTGCTCCAACCGATCCCCCAAAACCAATGGTAAAAATACTGGTTAACATGGATGAATAGGCATTGTGCGGCTTGATTTTT
>DATFMO010000438.1:0-8754 GCA_035266925.1 Sunxiuqinia sp.
GAAGCTTGCGTAAAGCTGACAGCTCGATACATTACCGATCGTTACTTGCCAGACAAAGCAATTGATGCATTGGATGAAGCTGGCTCAAGAGTTCACATTGCGAATATCAATGTTCCGGAACGAATTGTCAAGCTGGAAGAAAAAATTGAAAATACGCGGGAAGAAAAGATTAAAGCAGTTAAAAGTCAGAACTTTGAGGTAGCTGCCAGTCACCGCGATAAAGAGAAAAACCTGTTACAGTTGTTGGAACAGGAAAAAGAAGCTTGGGAAAAAGAACTGATCAATCACAGAGAACAGGTTACTGAAGAAAAGGTGGCCGAAGTTGTTGCGATGATGTCAGGGGTGCCCGTTCAACGTATTGCACAGGCTGAAGGAATTCGCCTGATGAATATGGGGACAAAATTGAAAGGCAGCGTGGTTGGACAGGATGAAGCAATTGCCAAAATTGTGAAAGCTATTCAACGGAACCGCGCTGGCTTGAAAGATCCCAATAAGCCAATCGGAACGTTTATTTTCCTGGGACCAACCGGTGTTGGAAAAACACAGTTGGCTAAGGTGATTGCCAAATATTTGTTTGACAGCATTGATTCACTGATTCGTATCGACATGAGTGAGTACATGGAGAAATTCTCCGTCTCCCGGTTGGTAGGTGCGCCTCCAGGATACATCGGTTATGAAGAAGGTGGTCAGTTGACCGAAAAAGTTCGCCGTAAACCGTATTCTGTAGTGTTGCTCGACGAGGTCGAAAAAGCACACCCAGATGTGTTCCACCTGTTGCTTCAGGTATTGGATGAAGGTCGCTTGACTGATAGTTTGGGACGAAATATCGATTTCAAAAACACCATCATCATCATGACGTCCAACATTGGCTCACGCCAATTGAAGGACTTTGGTAAAGGAATTGGATTCTCATCAGCAAAAAATGTAGAAGAAGAAAGTGATCATGCCAAATACATTGTTCAAAAAGCATTGAAAAGGGCGTTTGCACCCGAGTTTTTGAACCGTATTGACGATGTTGTCATGTTCAATACGTTGTCTAAAGAAGATATCTTCAAAATTATTGATATTGAATTGAAAGACCTTTACGAACGGGTTGAATCATTAAACTACAAGTTGAAGATTTCTCGTGCAGCGAAAGATTTCATCGCTGAAAAAGGTTACGACACTCAATATGGTGCAAGACCACTAAAACGGGCCATTCAGAAATACCTTGAAGATGAAATGGCTGAAGTAATTATCAAAGCTTCAATTACAGAAGGTGATACCATTTCGGTTGGGTACGATAAGAAAAATGAGAAAATAAAGATTCGCATTTTGGCGACGAAGAAAACGACTTAATAAAGGGAGCCGGCTTAATAGCCGGCTTTTTTTTCGTGTTTCATTTCCTCCGATAATTTGATTCGTGCTTTGGGCAAATATTGTGGGTATTCCTTTTGGACAAATTTGATCAACTCTTCACGCACATGAACACGTAAATCCCACGCTGTTGGGGAATCTGCAGCGCTCACCAAAGCGCGTAATTCAAGTGTTCGATCATTGGCATTGGTCACTTGTAGTACATTCACTTTTTCGTCCCATAAGTCAGTACCTTCAAGAATCTCTGTCAACTTTTTACGCATGGCATCAACTGGGAAAGCATAATCGACATAAACAAAGACAGTTCCCAATATCTCAGCACTTGTCCGTGTCCAATTTTGAAAAGGTTTTTCAATAAAATAGTTAATCGGTACAACCAGGCGTCGTTTATCCCAAATACGAACAACGACATAGGTCAGCGTAATTTCTTCGATCCATCCCCACTCTCCTTCCACAATCACAACATCTTCCAGCCGAATAGGTTGCGTTACAGCAATTTGAAAGCCAGCTAAAATCAGGGCGATACTCTTTTGTGCTGCAAAACCAATGATAACTCCGGCAATTCCGGCACTTGCCAACAAACTGACACCGACTTTTCGAATTGTTGGGATCATCATTAAAATGATTGCGATCGAAATGATCAAAACAATTGCGATAAGCATACGCTCAAGCATTGTCAGTTGTGTGTGTATTTTTCGAGCTTTCAAATTATTCCGGGTTGTAATATCGTACTTTGCCAGCACATATACCTTGATACCACGAACTGCATTAATCACCAGCCAGGCAATAACAACGGTGTACATTATCCCGTTGAGAATGCTCAGGTTAATCGTAATTTCACTATAAAATGGTGTTGCCGGGAACAGGGTTGTAATAGCAACCAACATTAAAAGAAAAACAAATGGCGTGCTAACCAACTTGATTACTTTAAGCCCAACGGTGTGATTCTCAGTTTTCCTGATCAACCTTTTTGCATATGCAATGATTCCGTAGGCAATAAATATTCCTGCCAGAATTCCTCCAATGATAATTCCTACTTGTAAAAATATATCCATAATAAAATAAAGATAGTGTAACGTGTATAACCTTTGCAAATCGGGCGCTTTAAGGCTACTTTAATGTTATTGGTATTTCCCGTTAAATTTGATCGCCATTAAACTAATATCATCGGTTTGTTTGGTTTTCCCTTTGAAGTGCGAGAGATCGTCCATCACCTGGTTAACCATGTTCCGGGGAGATTTAACATCAACATTCGCAAGCAATTTAGTAAATCGACCTTGCCCGTAAAACTGTCCTTTTTCATTTCTGCAATCAATTACTCCATCGGTGTATAATAGTAACACATCGTCTTTAGAGAGCACAGTGGTATTCGATTTATAATTCTTGTTTGAATAGACGCCAATCGGCAAACCATGCGTTTGTTCCAATTGGATTATTTCATTGTTCTTTTTCAGAAGATAAGGATAGTTATGAGCAGCATTGCAATAATCCAAAATGCCTGTTTCAAGATCCAGAATCCCCAGAAACAGCGTCAAAAAGTGCTGATTAGAATTCTCCCGGCTAAGTTCTTTATTGACCACATCAACGATATGCATGGCCGACAATGTCGTTGCCTTGCTTTTAATCATGGTGTGCGCAACAGCCATGAAAAGAGCCGCAGGAATTCCTTTGCCAGACACATCACCCATCGTAAATAACAGGTGATTTGAATCAATGAAAAAGTAATCATATAAATCACCTCCAATACTCTCGGCTGGCTGCAATAGGGCATGCAAATCAATCTCAGTTCGTTGGGTAATTTTTGAGTACTCAGGCGGAATAATTGTCCGCTGGATAGCTTTTGCAGATTTTAAATCCTTTTCGTATTTCCGATTGTCTTTTCGTATTTGATCCTGTTCCTTGATGTATGTTCCATACTGATATTGAAGTTCTTTGAGGCTTTCAGTCAATAACTCAATTTCATTCGTCTTGCTTTTTCGACCGCGATCGCCAAAGCTGAATTTTTGAATTGATTTCACAACTTCTGACAGTGGATACAAAGTCTTCCTGATGATCAACAGGATAATAAATAAAATCAGAATAATTCCAATCGCTGAAACAAATATACTGTCTCTGATAATTAGATTGAGTTCTTTAAATAATTCGCTGGCGGGAATCACGATGATCACCCTCCAGTTGGTGTGTGGTATTGGAGCAAAATAGAACCAGCTTTTTTCATAGTTTAACAGTTGTGGAAAAGCATATCCGGATCCCGATTCCCCGGAAACAATCATTTTTCGAAGTTTCGAGCGGTCGCCAATAAAGACCTTCTCTGAAATGCCAAAGATGTTGCGCTTCATCACCCAGTCTTTATTCGGATGTGTCAAATAAAATCCATCCTCCGAGACGATGAAAGCAAAACCTCGTTCCCGTATTTTAACATGGTTTATAAAAGTGGACAAAAAATGAAGGTTGATATCACTTGAAATGACACCAACAACCTCTCCCCGTTGATTGATAATTGGAGAAAAATAGGAGATCATCAACTGATTGGAATCCCGTAAACAAAAAAATGGATCAGACCACATTGCAACTTTTTCCTGCCTTGTTTTCTTAACAAGACCGGGGTATTTGGCCAATGAACATTGTTCCAAGTTCTTCTTGCTGACTACCTGATTATCTGCATCATGAAAAACAGAAAACCGAATTGTATCCTGTTTATTTAGCAGCATCACATGCATACCGTCAACAATTGGATTGTTATGAACAACTTGTTTGATGAAAAAATCAAGATCGCCGTGAGACTTATAATAAAGTGCCTGGCTGGCTACATTGCGCACAACTTCTTCATTATTAACAACCTTTTTGGTTATCTCATTAATAATCGTGGATGATTGATTGATCGCACTTTCCTCAATCTTATCCATGATAATTTTTTTGCTGTATTCGTAATTGATAAATACAATCAGCGATATTACTACAATAACAGCAGCAAGCACATAAATGCCTAATTGAAAAGCAATACTCCGTTTATTCATGAATCGCGCACAATGTTAAGAATAGTCAAGTTATGAAAAATCAGCATAGGAGTAAAGACCCTATTCCAGATTATTTTTCCAATCCCTTGTCCCTTTGTACATACAGGTTTTCGAAGCAAAACTAGCGGCTTGTTCAATTATTTGAGGCAAATTGTCATTCTGTAAAAGGTAAAAACAAAATGCCCCGTGGAAAAAATCACCAGCGCCCAGGGTATCAACAACCTTAACTTTTGGAACTGGCAGGCTACTCATTTGCATCTGATCAGCGAACAAAATCTCTTTGTCGCCACGGGTGATGACATTGTATTGAATTTTGAAACAGTGTAAAACATTGAAAACGTCTGAGGGCGTGTCACAGGCAGGAGGTATAAAATCGTCCGAACAAACCGCATAATCAACCAGTGGAAGCAAGTCAGGCAAGTGTTCTTTCCAACTCCCACCATCAAACACAACGGGAATTTTTCGTTTACGAGCTTCGCGGCACAGGTCAATAGCAACTTCGGGGTAAAAGCCATCGACCATCACTACTTCCGGCTGAAGTTCATCCAACACTTTTTGAACATCCAGGTTCGAAGCAATACCGGGCGGATGATGTGTAAATATATTGCGGTCACCGTTTGATGCGGTTATTACAGTCGCTAAAACTGGTTGTGCCTCCTGATTACCAATCAAATCCACAAAATCAACCCGGCAGGCATTAAAATCATCGGTAAAAAAATGACGAAAGGAATTTTGTCCGACGGCAGAAATCAGGTTTGCAGAACCGTTCAGCGCAGCGAATGCCACAGCTGCATTGGTTGCAGGACCACCAACAAAAAAATCAGGCGGAGATGATTTTATCTTGACATTCCCCTGTGGAAACATATCAACATGATATTGAATATCCAGGGTGGCCAGTCCCAAAAAAAGTGCTCGTTTCATAGATAGGTAAAAGAAAAGCCGTCGCTAAAAGAGTGACGGCTTTGTATATTTTAAAAAATTTGATCAGGTATTCATTGCACCACACACATTGATGACTTGTCCGCTTACATAGCTGGACAAATCAGAAGCCAGGAACAAAGCTGTTTTGGCCACTTCTTCTGGTGTTCCACCGCGTTTCATAGGGATGTTTGCTTCCCAGGCTTTCCGCGCATCTTCCGGAATTTTGCCTGTCATTTCAGTAATGATAAAACCAGGAGCAATTGCATTGCTGCGAATGCCCCGTGAACCAAGCTCTTTGGCGATTGATTTGGTGAATCCGATGATCCCCGCTTTTGAAGCTGAGTAGTTCGACTGTCCGGCATTTCCGCTAACGCCGACCACTGAACTTAGGTTGACAATTGAACCAGAACGTTGTTTCAACATGATGCGTTGTACCGCTTTGGTAAAGTTAAATACTGATTTCAGATTGACGTTGATCACAGCATCCCACTGCTCTTCTGTCATACGCATCAGCAAAGTATCTTTGGTAATTCCGGCATTATTGACCAAGGCATCAATCTGTCCAAATTCTTTAACAATCTCGGAAACGACCCGGTCAGTATCTTCGAAATCGGCAGCATTGGAAGCATAACCTTTGGCTTTCACTCCTAAAGCTGCAATTTCAGCTTCGGTGACCTTCATGTTTTCATCTTCAAAAAGGTCAGTAAAAGCAATGTTACAGCCTTCTTCAGCAAATTTTAATGCAATGGCTTTACCGATTCCTCGTGACGCACCGGTAATAATCGCCGTTTTGCCTTCTAATAATTTCATAGTAAACGTATTTATGGAAAATAATTTGGCAGCAAATGTAATAAAATCCGTTCAAGAGAAACGAAATACGTAGCGGAAACCAGAAAACTTCGTAGGAATTTCGATGCAACTACCGACTTTTAAACCGTAAAATTCAAAAAAATCAGTTTTCACCTGCGTCTATTGGATTGGGATCTTGATCCACTCCTGCGGAATGTAGCTTTCATTTTCCAGCGGGTTATTGTACCAATATTCTGGCGTGCAAACCAGTTTTTTTTCGGAATCATTCAGCATCGCTCCCCAAAAGCTGAAGGTGCTGTTCGCTAAAATATAATGACGACATTGGCTCATCAAATACAAATCAACATAACCAGCATTGCCTGAAACGATGCAGCTATTTTCCAATTTCAGATTTTCTTTCACATATTTTACATCATCCGAGAATAGGATAAAATACGGCTTGTCGAGCTTTTCTTTCATGAAAGAAATGGCGTTCCTGTAATATTCATCAGTGCAAATCCCGTTGAATCGCTTTCCTGTTGCCTGATTCAAATAATCAGTACGACGAACATGCAGCGCCACCGTATTCTTCGTTTGAATCAATTGAATGAGGCTTCCAACTTCCGGGGTAATTTTAAAATTAGGAGTCAATTGTTTGCGAAGCTCCGGCAGAATTTCTTTGACGCGGCCAAATTCGCCCCAACCAATCGTGTATATTTTTTGATTTTCGTCACGAAGCTCAAGTTCTTCATGCCCGTTCCTAAAATCAGCGATGTGGCAATTCTTTTTATTGAAAAAGCGGAACTTTCTTGTAAACTCGTAGTGGTTGAATTTTTTTACCGGGTTTTTAAATCCCAGCTTGTGAAGTTCGTATTCTCGTGGTGTGTCCTTTTTAAGACCCAATTTAGCCAACATGTTGATTGTGTTTAACTTGGTTAAATCAACATGCAGCTCTTTGTTATGCCTCCTGGAAACATACATCCCCAACGCATACCCAAACAGCTGATTTCCAAGGCCATTATATACACAACAATATACTTTAGACATCTACTTCTCTCCTATTTCTCCTCGAATCTGAGAACACAAACCTAATTCTTTTTAATTATCAATCTTGTGCATTGAATCACAAAAATCAATTTCTTATTAATAAGATAAAAAAACATCGCCAAAACCGACATTTTGAAATCTTGAAAAGATTGTCAATCCAAGGAATAGCAGTAATTTTACGCCTATGGATGATTACCGGATTTACATTGCGTTTCATCGTGAAGGTAAGTTGCTAGCAAAGGACGACATTTATACGCCACTGCATGTTGGATGGAAAAACAGCATGCTTGACCTGAATATGCAGAATGATGCAACAGGGAACAACATTTCCGCAAGTAATGAGATCTATAGTGAACTGACCGGATGGTACTGGATTTGGCAGAATCGCAATCATGATTATATTGGGACTGGGCACTATCGACGTTATTTTACTGCCCAACAGCCATCATACATTCATAAGTATAGTAAATTATTGTTGTATTTGATTGGGTTGAAAAAGAAGCGACATGGAATGTTTTATGTAAAAGATGACTTGAGATGGCAGGAAAAAATTCTTAGTCGGAAAGAAATTCAATCCTTCATGCACGATTACGATGCCATTTTACCCGAGAAAAAGCAATTTAAATATTCCGTTTACGAACAGTACAAGCGTCGTCATAAGGAATCAGATCTTCTCCTTACCAGGAAAATCATTGAAGAAAAATATCCGTCATATCTAACAGCTTTTGACGAAGTGATAAAAAGTCAGCAGATGTATTCATTCAACATGTTCATCATGCCTTGGCATTTGTTTGATGAATATATGAGCTGGCTATTCGATGTTTTGTTTGAGTTAGAAGAACGATCGGACATTGACAGGGACGACAAATACCAAAAACGGGTTTGTGCGTTTATGGCTGAACGGCTCCAAACCGTTTGGTTTCAAAAAAAACAACTCAAAGTAAAAGAACTTCCCATCCTATATTTCAAAAAATTAAAGACCGAACATTTTTAGTTATTTTTGGTTTCGCTTTCAATGAATACGAGTTCAAATGGTATTCTGAGAAAATTGAAAATTGACACAATATGATTGATCAATCTACGATATGCGCCATCGCGACATCTCCGGGAGTTGGTGCCATTGCTACCATTCGTTTGGCAGGTGAAAAAGCCATTGAAATTGCCGACCAGGTGTTTCATTCACCGAAGAAAAATAAAAAGCTGGCTGACCAAAAAGCGAACACAATTCACGTAGGAGATATACGCGAAGAGGCAGAAATTATTGATGAAGTGGTAGTTTCCCTGTTTCGTGCCCCCCACTCTTTCACTGGTGAAGATGTGGTTGAAATTACCTGCCATGGAGCCGTTTACATTCAACAACGAATTTTGGAAGTGCTATTCAAACACGGAGCTCGAATGGCCCGCCCGGGAGAATTCACACAGCGTGCATTTTTAAATGGAAAAATGGATTTATCGCAAGCTGAAGCTGTCGCTGACCTGATTTATTCGACCAATGCTGCCAACCACAAAATAGCTCTGAAACAAATGCGTGGCGGCTTTTCCAGCGAGATCAAAAAACTGCGCGACCAATTGTTGCATTTTATTGCCATGGTGGAATTGGAACTTGATTTCAGCGAGGAAGACG
>DATFMO010000439.1:0-6488 GCA_035266925.1 Sunxiuqinia sp.
TTTTGTGCCGGAGCGTGTCCCCTTGGAGCTCTTCAGGATGCAGTGGCCTTCCGACCGATCGAACTTCCAAAATGGTTGCAGAAAGTGTTGGGACTGATTCCTTACCTGTACCTGGCATTGGCTGTCTTATATGCAGCAACCCGCTCTGAGTTTTTGATCTGTCGCTATGATCCGTTTATCGGTATTTTCCGTTTCGATGCTCACTTTGAGATGCTGTTATTGGGCGGATTATTCCTATTGGTTGGTGTGTTTGTGGCTCGCCCGTATTGCCGCTTCTTCTGCCCTTATGGCGTGTTACTGGGCTGGATGTCTACCTTCTCCAATAAGCACATGACCATCACTCCAAAAGAATGCATTCAATGTAAGTTATGTGCCAATTCTTGTCCGTATGGGGCGATCGATGAACCGGCGGAGGAGCAGGGTAACCGTCGATCCAATGTACAACGATTGATGGCGTATTTGTTGTTTATTCCGCTTTGGATGGGGATTGGAGGTCTAGCTGGATCAATGGTATCACCGCAATTGGCAAAATTCAATAAAACAGTTTACCTGGCTGAGCAACTTTTAGAACACCCAGAAATCAGGCAGGATCAGAACAACATTGATGCGCGGATTTTCATGCAATCGGGTAAAACAATGGATCAACTGGTGACGGAAGCGCAGGCCATTCGCAGCCAGTTTTATTGGGGCGGTTGGATTCTTGGTGGTTTCATGGGATTGGTTGTTGGATTGACCTTGGTGAAACTATCATCGCACAGAAATAAAAACGATTACGAACCTGATAAAACCAACTGTTTAAGCTGTGGACGATGCATGGATTATTGTCCGGTGAAGAAATAAGAACATGAAGATGAACCTGACCATAAAAGATAAATTTAGCGTGGCTCGCGGTGTGGCATGGATTGCTGCTATTTTCAGTTTGGTGATCAGTCTGATGCTAATTGCCAATTACATCCAATTGAAATCGGTTGACCCATTGGAAAGCCCGGCGATGCAAACATTGGTGGAAAGGCTACACCAAAACCCCAATGATGAAGTTCTGAAAAAAGATATCCGTGCGCTCGACCTGATGATCAGGAAAGCCTATTTTACCAGCCAGTGGCAAATTCGAACGGGCTCGTGGATGCTGGTTTTGGGCGTATTGGTTTTTATTCTGGCCATTCGTTATCAGAATTCGCTTCGTCCCAGTTTAGAAGAGTTGGATAGCAATAAAAAGAACCCATTTCTGGATAAGCTACAGGCTCGAAAATGGCTGGTTTTATCAGGAACTGGATTGTTTGCTCTGGCGTTGTTGTCAGGTTACTTTTCAGGTGATTTGTTGAACGATTATGAGCCATCGGGGCAGGCAACACAAAATCAAGGGACATCAGGTGTTAAAGTAATTGATGTGAAACCGATTCAGCAGACGGTAGTTGATTCAACCCAAAATCAGGAAAGTCAGGTTGTTACTCAAATCGAAAAAGAAGCTAATCCTGTAGCTGAAAAAGAACCTAAAACTTCATCAGCACCTGAAAAGAATGTTGAGAAAGTTGAGAAGCCAGCTGCAAAAACTGCATCGGTAGCATTGAGCTTGCCAAGTCAGGAGCAAATCCGAAAGAATTACCCGTTTTTTCGCGGACCTGATGGAACAGGGATAACCTATAAAACCAATGTGCCTGAGAAATTCGATGGCGCTTCCGGGCAAAATGTGTTGTGGAAGGTGAAAATTCCGAAAAAAGGCTTCAATTCACCCATTATTTGGGGCGATAAACTATTTGTCTCCGGAGCAGATGCAGAAGCTCGTGTAGTATACTGCTACGATAAAAATACTGGGAAACTGCTATGGGAAGCCAAAGCAGATCAGATTCCGGGATCGCCGGCGAAGATGCCTGGTGTAACTGAAGACACCGGCTTGGCTGCGCCAACGATGGCGACAAATGGAAACGCAGCTTATGCTTTATTTGCTACTGGCGATCTGCTTGCTGTAGATATGAACGGAAAACGGATTTGGGCAAAAAATTTAGGTGTTCCTGATAACCATTATGGACATTCTTCCTCCTTGATAATTTATAAAGATAAACTGATTATTCAGTACGACACCAATCGTGGTGCAAAAGTCATGGCCTTTTCAACAGCGGATGGATCAATGAAATGGGAAACGAAGCGAGATGTTCATATTTCATGGGCCTCGCCGGTTCTGGCGACTGTTGAAAATAAAGAACAGTTGGTTTTGACGGCCGAACCGTTGGTGGCTGGATATGACCCGGAAACCGGGAAGGAACTTTGGAATGTGAACTGTATGATGGGTGAAGTTGGTCCGTCTATTGGTTATGCCAATGGTATTGTTTATGCTGCGAATGAATACGCAACCATGGCTGCTATTAAGTTGGGTGCTCAGCCTGAAATTATCTGGCAGGAAGATGAGTATCTGCCGGAGGTTGCCAGCCCTTTGGCGGCTGATGGACTGTTGGTCATTGGAACCAGTTATGGTGTGGTGGCTTGTTATGATGCGGCAAATAGTACCAAATATTGGGAGCACGAATATGGCGATGGTATTTATGCTTCACCTGTTTATGCCGATGGGAAGGTGTACATTATGGATATGGGTGGGCATCTGCATGTACTGAAAATGGCCAAAGAGTTCACTGTTATTGCTGATTCTGATTTGGGCGAAAAAGCCGTTTGTTCTCCGGTTTTTGCTGATGGTAAAATGTACCTGCGTGGATTCGAAAATTTGTATTGCATTGGGAAATAAAATATGGCAGAAGAGACACAACATATTATCACAAAAGTTGACGAGATTATTCAACAAAAAGGGAACACTAAGAAAGCTGTGATCCCTATTTTGCAGGCCATTCAGCGGGAATTCAATTACCTGCCTGATGAAGCTTTGCGTCATGTTTGTGAGACGACTGAAATCACCCCGGAAAATTTGACCGGCGTGGCCAGTTTTTATTCGCAATTTCGAATGCATCCGGCTGGTCAACATATGATCAAGGTTTGTGTGGGAACAGCCTGTCATGTGAAGGGGGCCGGACAAGTTTACGATGCATTCAAACGACATTTTGAACTAAAAGATGACGAACTCACGGATTCTTCCGGTAAATATACGCTTGAGAAAGTTTCCTGTTTGGGTTGTTGTACACTGGCCCCAGTTGTGCAGGTAGATGACATTACTTATGGTCATGTGACTTCAGATAAAGTGGATTCTATTCTGAACGATTTTGAAAGCCAGGTTGGTAAGGTGGGTAAAAAGAACAAATACCGGAATGCTGACGGTAGCGAGTTTCAAGGGGAAATTCGGATCGGACTTGGCTCTTGTTGTGTGGCCAGTGGCAGCCAGGAAGTCAAGAAAGAAATTGAGAAGACCATTGAAGGAACGGGAATCAACCTGCATTTGAAAAATGTGGGGTGTGTAGGCATGTGCCATCAAGTACCTTTAGTTGAGGTGATTGATGAAAACAAGCAGAGTAAGCTTTATGCCAAGGTTAAACCGAACGAGATTTCCGATATCATCAATTCTCATTTCAAGCCGAGGAATTTTGTAGACCGCATTAAAACGAAAGCCTATAATTTCCTGGAGAAAGTACAAACCGATGAAGTTTGGGAAGGAGTTGACCGCTATGCCATTGATGTGCGCGATGAAATGGTTTCCAGCTTTTTGGACCGACAGCTGCCGATTGCAACCGAGCATCGCGGGGTAATCAATCCACTGGATATGGGTGAATACCGCAGTTTTGGTGGGTTTGAAGCCTTGAAAACCGTTCTGCAAATGGATCGGTACGAAGTTATTCGGACGATTAAAGACAGTGGTTTGCGTGGGCGAGGTGGTGCCGGATTTTTGACCGGATTGAAATGGGAGCTTGTTGAAAAAGAATTAGGAGAGAAGAAATTTTTAATCTGCAATGGTGACGAAGGAGATCCGGGTGCATTCATGGATCGTATGTTACTGGAATCGTATCCTTACCGGGTGATTGAAGGAATGTTGATTGCTGCTTTTGCTGTGCAGGCCACAGACGGCTATTTCTACATTCGGGCTGAGTACCCGCTAGCAGTTACTCGCATTCGGCAGGCTTTGATTAATTGCCGGGAGCAAAATATCGTCGGACAGAATATTTTGGGCTCAGACTTCAGTTTTGATGTCCAGATTTACGAAGGAGCGGGAGCGTTTGTCTGCGGAGAAGAAACAGCGTTGATGAAATCCATTGAGGGCAATCGTGGTTTTCCAACCATTCGCCCGCCTTTTCCGGCGCATAAAGGCTTGTGGGGTTATCCAACACTCATCAACAATACCGAAACATTTGCACAGGTTTCTTATATCATTCGAAAAGGAAAAGATCATTTTGCTTCGATTGGAACGGAGCGTTCCAAAGGGACGAAAGTATTTTCACTTGCAGGAAAGGTTAACCGAGGCGGATTGATTGAAGTGCCCATGGGGATTACCATCCGGCAGATTGTGGAAGAAATTGGGGGTGGGGTTCAAAACGGCAAAAAGTTTAAGGCTGTACAGGTTGGTGGGCCGTCGGGCGGCTGCATCCCGGCATCGTTGTATGATACGCCAATCGATTACCACTCGCTGATTGAGGTCGGTGCCATGATGGGCTCAGGGGGTTTGGTGGTGTTGGATGAAGATGATTGTATGGTTGATATTGCAAAGTATTTTCTTTCATTTACACAGAATGAGTCTTGCGGAAAATGCACGTTCTGCCGGGTTGGAACCAAAAGAATGCTTGACATCCTTGAAAAAATAACTTCAGGAAAAGGTAAGAAGGAAGATCTGGATGAACTAAAATATTTGGCAGAGTGGACAAAGAAAGGCAGTTTGTGCAACCTTGGAAAATCGGCGCCAAATCCAATTCTGACCACCTTGCAATATTTTTACGACGAATACGAAGCGCATATCGAAGGGCATTGTCCGGCTGGAAAATGCACGGAGATGATCACTTATTCCGTTACAGATGATTGTATCGGCTGTACCAAATGCGCTCAGAAATGTCCGGTGGAAGCGATCAAATTTGAGCCACATAAAAAGCACACAATCGATCCGGATCTTTGCATCAAATGTGATGCATGCAGGCCTGTGTGTCCAGTGGACTCGATAATAATAACTTAGATTCTAAAAGATTCATCCTGAACTTGTTTCAGGGTCTGTGAATGTCCATGGAGATCCTGAAACAAGTTCAGGATGACCATAAAAAGAGAAAGAAGAATGATCAAACTTAAAATAAATAACCGGCCCATTGAAGTTACCGAAGGCACTACGCTTTTGGAGGCTGCTCATCGGCTTCAGATTGACATTCCAACGATGTGTCATCTGGAAGGAACGGAGCATTTTACCTCCTGCATGGTGTGCCTGGTGAAAGATGCCAGCAATGGTCGGTTGATGGCTTCCTGCTCGATGCCGGCAATGGAGGACATGCAGATTATCACGGATGATGATGAATGTCGCGAATCGCGAAAAGCTGCTCTGGAGTTACTATTGAGTGAGCATGTTGGCGATTGTGAAGCACCCTGTCAGATGGTTTGTCCGGCGCACATGAATATTCCACTGATGAATCGTTTGATTGCAGCAGGAAGCTTCGAAAAAGCCATTGAAGTGGTCAAACGGGACATCGCGCTGCCTGCCATTTTGGGACGAATTTGCCCGGCTCCCTGTGAAGCTGGTTGCCGACGTAAACAAGTTGACGATCCGGTTTCCATTTGCTTATTGAAAGGTTTTGTTGCGGATCAGGAATTGGCAAAAGGAATTGATCCAGTTGAAACAAAAAGCAAATCGGGCAAGAAAGTAGCGATCATTGGAGCTGGTCCGGCCGGATTGGCTGCAGGTTTTTACTTGAATAAAGCCGGACATTTGGTTTCGATCTTTGAAAAAAATGAAAAAGCAGGCGGTGACCTATTGAAAATTAAAGGGGAAGTATTACCATCGACTGTTTTGGAGGCTGAGTTCAATAGTCTTTTAAATTCGAATATTTCAATTCAGTATCAGGTTGAAGTGGATCGAAAACAGTTTGAAAAACTTCAGCAGGAATACGATGCTGTTGTCCTGGCTACTGGAGCTTCCAATGAACTTTTGAAAAATTGGGGACTGAACTTATCCAAAACGGGCGTTGCTTCGGATAAAGGAACTTATCAAACATCCATTCAAAATGTGTTCGCCATTGGAAACACTTTGCGGCCGTCAAAATTAGCAGTTCGCTCGGTGGGGCAGGGAAAGGAACTGGCCTTCATACTGGATCAATTTTTTAAAACGGATAAATTGGAAGCATATCCAAATCGCTTCAATTCAAAATTTGGAAAATTACAGGAGGTTGAATTCGCAGAGTACCTGAAAGAATCTGTTGAGACTGAAAGAAAGGAGGCCAGCAAAGGAAAAGCCGTTGGCTTTACAATCGAAGAGGCAATTGAAGAAGCCAAACGCTGTTTGCATTGTGACTGTCGGAACCCGGAAAGCTGTAAGCTACGGGAATTGTCAGATGAATATGGAGCCGAGCAAAAACGTTTTCAATATG
>DATFMO010000440.1:0-6340 GCA_035266925.1 Sunxiuqinia sp.
GGGGCTTTCATAGGCCGAAAATGTTGATTGAAAAGGCGAGTGAATACCGCTATTCCCCGATTGTTTATGTTGCACCTCCCTGGAAAGAAATTTATCAGCAGGATGAAATTCGGCACGAAACTTATGCGGAAGCTTGCCGGATTCACAACTATATTTGTGAAACTTATCTGGAACTCGGCTACCAACTAATTGAGCTGCCCAAAGCTTCAATTGACGAGCGTGTTCAATTCATTATTAATGATATGACTAAACGACTATGAAACTATCAAGAAGAAGATTTTTTAGGCGATCGCTGGTGCAAACAGCCGGTATCGCCAGCATTCCGATGATTTTGTCGGCTACCTTTCCGGAAGAAAAGGACGAAAAAACGAAAAAGGAGAAGTTTACGATTTTCCCGAAAGAAGGAACGGTTTTGTTCCAGGGCGATTCGATTACCGATGCCGGACGAAACCGCGACAAACAATTGCCCAATGATGCCTCTTCGTTTGGTGATGGCTACGCACTGATGGCAGCTTCAACACTGCTGAAAAAATTGCCTGAAAAGCGATTGGAAATATACAATCGAGGAATTAGCGGCAATAAAGTTTACCAACTGCGGGATCGCTGGGATGTGGATTGCCTGAATTTGAAACCAGATGTGTTGAGTATTTTGATCGGTGTGAATGACTATTGGCACAAACGGAACGGCAATTACGACGGTACGGTCGATATTTATGAGCATGACTATCGTGAATTGCTCCAACGTACGAAAAGAGCATTGCCAGATGTCAAGCTGGTGATTTGTGAACCGTTTTCACTACCGGGTGGAAAAGCGATCGGTGAAGGCTGGATGGACGAATTTGAACCTTACCAGCAAGTGGCTAAAAAGATATCCGAGGAATTTGAAACGTTGTGGGTTCCGTATCAAAAAGTATTTAATAAAGCACTCGAAAAAGCTCCAGTCGATTATTGGAGCGTTGATGGCGTTCACCCAACCATGGCTGGCGCACAACTAATGGCTGCTGCCTGGCTGAAAGTGGCGAAGAAGTAAAAGAGGAGTGAACAGTCGCAGTTGGCAGAAAAGACGATGCGCGGGTGGGATGCTTTACAAAAAAACAGGGTGACGCGAATTCCAATTCGCGTTTTACTAATCGGCGATTTGGAAATCGCCGCACCCCAAGATCCAATATCTAGCATCCAGCATCAAAGCATAAAAAAGGCCGGAATCACTTCCGGCCTTTGAATTATTTGATGTTGCTAATTCTTATTATCCTAGCAATTCTTTCACCTGGTTGTAAACATTTTGTCCGTTGAAACCAAGTTTTTCATCCAAAACTGTATATGGAGCAGAATAGCCGAATGATGGCATTCCGAATACCTTTCCATCAGCGCCAACCAAGCCTTCCAATGTTACTGGCAAACCGGCAGTCATACCGAATTTAGGAACGCCTGCAGGTAACACTTCTTGCTGGTATTCTTTGCTTTGAGTGCGGAACAAACCTTCTGAAGGAACAGAAACGATGCGGCATTTAACGCCATCTTTTTCCAATAATTCAGCTCCGGCAACCAAGGTGCTCACTTCGGAGCCACTGGCTAAAAGGATCACATCAGGAGTTCCATCTGTATCAGTTACAATGTAGGCTCCTCTGTCTGATTTCAAAGCCTCTGTGTATCGATCTTCTGCTGGAAGGTTCGCAATATTTTGACGTGACAAAATCAATGCTGTTGGCGTTTTTGTGTTTTCAACAGCCAATTTCCAAGCCACGGTTGTTTCTTCTGAATCAGCAGGACGAATCACCAACATGGAGTTTTCACCTTTGTGGTTTTGAAGTTTTTCCAACAGTCGGATTTGAGCTTCCTGCTCAACAGGCTGGTGAGTTGGACCATCTTCGCCAACGCGGAACGCATCGTGAGTCCAAACGTATTTAACAGGCAGTTCCATTAAGGCAGCCAAACGAACAGCTGGCTTCATGTAGTCACTGAATACGAAAAATGTTCCGCAAACAGGAATCACACCACCATGAAGGGCAATACCATTCATCAAGCAAGCCATCGTTAATTCAGAAACACCGGCTTGAAGGAAAGCGCCACTGAAGTCACCTTTAGAGAATGCAGTGGTCTTTTTCAGGAAGCCATCTGTTTTGTCAGAGTTTGATAAGTCAGCTGATGAAACAATCATGTTTTCAACTTCGTCAGCGAAAGCAGCCAATACGGTTGAAGAGGCCCCACGAGTGGCTGCACCTGCTTTTTGTTCAATTTTGCTGAAATCAAATTCAGGAGCTTCACCTGAGAAGAATTTTTTCAATTTAGCAGCCAATTCAGGATTTGCTTTTTCCCATTCCGCTTGCTTTGCTTTCTTTTCAGCAGTTGCTTGAATCAACTCTTGTTCTCTATTTTTGAAGAAATCTTCAACTTCAGGGAAAATCTGGAATGGGTTTTCCGGGTCACCGTCCAGGTTCGCAATGGTTTTTGCGAATGAAGCGCCGGCAGCGCCCAATGGCTGTCCGTGTGTTGAACATTGACGTTCGAAATTCTTGCCATCATCAGTCAATGCACCTTTACCCATGATTGTTTTACCGATGATCAGGGTTGGTCTGTTTTTCTCCGCGTGGGCAATGTGTAATGCTCCACGGATGGCTTCAATATTGTTTCCTTCGATGGTTTCAACACGCCATCCCCAGGCTTCGTATTTTTTAGCCGTATCTTCGTGTGTTACTTTGTCAGTTTCAGTAGAAAGCTGGATATCGTTTGAATCATAAAACATGGTCAGGTTGCTCAATCCCAGGAAGCCTGCAATACGGCCAGCACCCTGAGATACTTCTTCCTGAATACCACCGTCTGAAATAAAGGTGTAAGTCCGGTGTTCCATCCAGTCACCAAAACGTTGTGATAGAAAACGTTCAGCAATAGCGGCACCAATAGCCATGGTATGTCCTTGTCCAAGTGGGCCGGAAGTATTTTCAACACCACGCTCAACATCTACTTCAGGGTGTCCCGGAGTGACACTTCCCCATTGGCGGAAATTTTTCAAATCATCCATGTTGTACTTTCCAGCGAGTGAAAGTACAGAATATAACATTGGAGACATGTGACCCGGATCCAGGAAAAAACGATCCCGGTTTGCCCAACCCATGTCTGAAGGATCATAGTTTAAGAACTCAGAATATAATACTGAAACAAAATCAGCACCACCCATAGCACCGCCGGGGTGTCCTGACTTCGCTTTTTCAACCATTGCAGCGGAAAGAATACGAATATTGTCTGCAGCTTTTTGAATTAATTTGTCACTCATGATTTACTTTTTTGCCAGAATTTATTTTCAGTTTTAGTGATTATTTTCAATCGATTGCAAAAGTAAAATTATTTGCAAATTGCGACGAATAAAAACAAAGATACCGGCCCGTCTTTGCAAAAAGCTTAACATGAACCGGTATCCAAAATCGTATAAATGAGATTATTGAATGATGCGAACAGTAATGACACCTTCGATAGCTGCAAACTTGTCTGCGAGGGAAGGATCAACGTCTTTACGATCGACATCAATAATGTTATAGGCAATTTCTGCTTTATTGCGGTTCAACATATTGGCGATGTTATAACCTTCGCCTGCCAGCAATGTTGAGATCTGGCTCACCATGTTGGGCACATTTTTATTGGCAATCACTATTCGTGCTCCGCCATTGCGTTCCATTTCTGCTGGAGGGAAGTTCACCGAGTTGATGATGTTTCCATTCTCCAGGTATTCACGAACCTGGTCAACAGCCATCACCGCACAGTTGGTTTCTGATTCTGCCGTTGATGCTCCCAGGTGGGGAATGGAAATCACCTTGTCCATTTTCAGGGTTTCTTCGTCCGGGAAATCGGTGATGTAACGGGCAACTTTCCCGGAAGCAATCGCGTCAGCCAAGTCTTTGTGATCAACCAGTCCGCCACGGGCAAAGTTCATCAGGCGAACACCATCCTTCATCATTTTGAATTTGTCTTTGTTGATGAAGTTTTTGGTTTCAGCGCTCAATGGAATTTGCAGCGTTACATAGTCGGCGTTGGCCAGTAATGATTCCATGCCTTCAGCATGTTTCACGTTACGGCTCAGTTTCCACGCATGCTTTACCGAAATGAACGGGTCGTATCCCAATACATTCATTCCCAGTGCCTGTGCTGCGTTGGCAACCAATACACCGATCGCACCCAATCCAATCACTGCCAACGTTTTACCACGAATTTCCTGTCCGGCGAAATTTTTCTTTCCGGCTTCAATCAAAGCAGGAACTTCGTCGCCTTTGCCAATCAATGTTTTAGCCCACTCGATGGATCCGGCAATGTCACGTGATGCCATTAACAAACCAGCAATGGTCAGCTCTTTAACTGCGTGAGCATTGGCTCCCGGAGTGTTGAAGACAACAATTCCTTTGTCTGTACACTTTTCGATGGGAATATTATTAACACCTGCACCAGCTCGGGCAATCGCTTTCAAATTCGATGGGAGTTCCATATCGTGCATTTTCATACTGCGGACGATAATACCATCCGGATTGCTATACTCGCTGGCGATTTCATATTGTTCCGACGGGAAATTTTTAAGCCCGATCGGATCAATCTTATTTAAGGTCTGAATCTTAAACATATTTACTTATTTTTCGGTATTTTGATTTTGCCTTTTTTGAGAAGTTTTAAAAGTCTGACAAAGATCAGAATTTTATTTAAGAATTGATATTATTTAGGCGGTTTTTTTGAGAATCCGGAGCGCTTGGTTACATATTCTTAATGCTGCGATTTACATCGGTTCATAGTGGAAATTTGATGATGAAACGGGCTATTTGCCTTTCCGCCAACGAAGGCTGGGTTTGATAAACCCCGGGGCTCCTTTACTAATCGATTTGACATCTTCGATGGAGTAAAATGCATTGGGATTGTATGTTCGCATGATCTCCAATACCTTGGTAATTTCGTTACGTTTAATAATGGTGTAAAGAACAGCCACTTTTTCATTGGCTCCCTGGGCATCATGGTAGGTGACGCCATAGCCGCTGGCTTTCAACTTGGCAATAAGGTTTTCGGCACTTTTACTGGTGATAATTTGAAGCTGAACAATTCCCACAGCCAGTTTTTCCTCAATCATCAGACCAACCAGGTTGCCGGTTGCAAAGCCTGCCCCATAGGCAACGTAGGCCACCCAATTGTCAATATTCTGAATGATTTTGCTCATGGTGACTAGCCAAATAATGACTTCGAAAAAACCAAGGAACGGAGCAATGAGTTTTTGCCCTTTGGAAACCATCACAATACGCAACGTACCAACAGTTACATCGCTGATTCTCGCAAAGAAAATAAGCAAGGGTAAAACAACGTAAGAGAAAAGATTTCCTTCAAATAAATGAATACTCAGAATTTCCATATTCTTTTTGTTGGGTCATTTTAAAAATAGGAAAATATTACCTCATTACAAGGAATGGGGAATTAAATATTGCTGCTGACAACTCGTAACAGGCTGCTGGCAAAACATCATCCAAAACTGAATACTGCGATTGGGAACTGCGACTTTTCCTAGAATTCGCTGGTGAAATGGAACTTGATGTCTTTGAATTCATCCTGGGCCATTTGCAGGATGAAAGCTGAGTCAGCCATAAAAACGTCGCGGCCGCGTTTGTCAGTAGCCATTTTCTGATGCTTCCGCTTTTTGAATTCGGTCAATGTATTCGGGTCGTCGCACTCGATCCAGCAGGCCTTGTACATCGGCAAATTTTCAAAACGACATTTGGCTCCGTATTCGTGTAACAATCGATATTCGATCACCTCAAACTGTAGCTGGCCGACCGTTCCAATAATTTTCCGGTTATTAAACTGGTTGGTGAACAACTGGGCAACACCTTCATCCATGAGCTGATCAATACCCTTGGACAGCTGCTTGGATTTCATCGGGTCAGCATTTTCGATGTATCGGAACAATTCAGGTGAAAAGCTCGGCAAACCCTTGAAATGAATTGCTTCCCCCTCGGTAATGGTGTCTCCAATCACCAAGCTTCCGTTGTCCGGTACACCGATGATATCGCCGGGATAAGCTTCTTCCACGATTTCTTTTTGAGAAGCCATAAAGGCAGTAGGACTGGAAATGCGCAAGTTTTTGCCGCTTCGAACGTGTTTGTATACTTTGTTACGTTCAAATTTGCCTGAGCAGATTTTTACAAATGCAATCCGGCTACGGTGATTCGGATCAATGTTGGCATGAATTTTAAAAATGAACCCTGTGAAATTATTTTCGTCCGGTTCAATGACGCGCTCTTCAGTGGTGCTTGGCTTGGGCGTTGGAGCAATTTTGACAAAGGTGTCAAGCAACTCCTGAACACCAAAATTATACAAGGCA
>DATFMO010000441.1:0-5262 GCA_035266925.1 Sunxiuqinia sp.
TCACTTACGATGGAAGCATGACTGCTCCTGCGGATACCGGAACCTATGCGGTGGTCGCAACGATTACTGATCCGAACTATCAAGGCTCGGCAAGTGGCAGCTATGTGATTTCTGCGCCGGCCAATCCAACAGCTGTCAACAACATGGCCTTTAAAGAGCAGGTGAAAGTTTACCCAACGATCACCCATGATGTGGTTCATGTAGAGTTGGATAACAGCAAGTTTGATGTGGCTGTTTACAACATCAGCGGGCAGAAACTAAAACTGGTGAAAGGTGCCAATGACAACCTGGTGTTGAACATGAGTAATTACCACCCGGGAATGTACATCTTGAAAATTAAGGTGGGTGATCAGGCTGTTAGTAAGCGTGTGATCAGGCAATAAGAAAATCTAAAATAGTAATCATTAAAAGCGGTTGGCTAACTTCAGTCAACCGCTTTTGGTTTCCCCTGACCTCATTCCCTTTTCTCGAAAAACATTCATCAAAAACTCAAATTAAATTATTGAATTATTTGTATTTTGCTTTTGAAAATAAATAGGTATGAAATCCACCTCGGATCGCGTAATTATATATCCATCTATATTCTGAGTAATTAGAATCCTTTGATTCCTGTAAATTCATCCACCCCCAGCTCAAAAATACACAATCACAAGTTAAATATGTACGATTCTATCTGATCATAGGTACGATATTACGGTTACTACTCTGTGGTGATCGATACATTTATTTGAGAATTTATACCGTAACCAAAACTTAAAACATTATGAAGAAAAACGACTTCGTCTTCGGCATTGTATTGTTATGTCTATTATTTTCTTTCAACTCTAAATCTTTCGCTCAAAGTAATACATGGGTTGGAAATGTTTCATCTGATTTTATGGATCCCATGAACTGGTCAGGAGATCAAAATCTTTCCAATTGGGCAATGGTCACAATTGGAGCAGTAGCTTCCGGCAATAATGAATGCATTTATTCCACAAACGGCCGATTCTACAATGTCGTTATGGGTACAGATGGTAAATTAACAACAACAACCGGAGCTCTTTATGCCGATTATTTAACCATGGATGCTTTGAATACGGAGATCGAAATTCGTGATGGCGGCCTACTCAGTGTCAGACATAATACTTACATCCATCATGGTACTATTACACTATTAGAAGGTGGTTCCATAGATATCAAGTCCGGTAAACTATTCATTTTTTCCAGGTATTACGGAGACGACGCCGTATTCAATCTATTTGGTGGATCGACAAATATATTTGTCGCAAGCCCAGGCTTTCAAGCAGGTTCCGACCCACATATCTATTTAAAAGGCGGTGGTATTGGAACATTTGCCTCAGCATCACAAATTACGGCTTGGCAGGCAGCAGGAATCATACAACCTGTTAGCGGCTCATTATTAGTCTACAACGACGGCGGTGTAACACTATCTTCAATTGATTTGGCTTTACCTGCAACCAAAACTGAAATTCTATCTGGTGATTCTTTCACTTTGCCTGATTATTTCCTTCAATCTTCTTCTGGAAGTACTTCTGATAATGCAACGGTTTCATACACCCAGACTCCCGCTGCCGGAACTGTCTTTACGACAGCACAAAAAGTTACAGTAACAGTTGAAGCAACCGATTTTTTCGGGAATACCATCACAAAGAGCTTCCCTGTCGATATTGTGTCTGACAAATCAGTACCAGTAGTTTATACGTTACCTGCTAAATCAATTACTGACACCTCAGCAATTTTCAATGCCAGCATCTCAAATGACGGAAATTTTACAATTTCGGAAAGTGGGTTTGTCTTTTCTACGGAAGATATACTGCCAACACTAGGAGCCGACAATGTAACCAAAGCAAAAAAAGACTATGGGTCAAGAGATTATAGCAGAACGTACACAACACTTGCTCCCGGCACTAGGTACTATTGTCGTGCATATGCCACTAATGTGATGGGAACTTCATATGGAAATACCGTAAGGTTTACCACAGAAAAAGGCGCACAAAGTATCTCTGCCCAACAAAGTATCGATAAAATGTACGGAGATCCTGATTTTGCCCCGATGGCTAGTGCATCGTCAGAATTGTCAGTCATTTATTCAACTTCCGACGAAAACGTTGCGACAGTTGTTGACAACATGATTCACATCAACGGATTGGGGAGCTGTCTCCTATTTGTAGACCAGCCTGGTAACGATCATTACCTTGAGGCCCTGCAAGACACTATGCAGCTGACCGTTACAAAAGGAACGGCAACAATAAACCTCTCCGGTCTGTCACAGACTTACGATGAAAGCCCTAAAATGGCAACGGCAACAACAACACCAGAAGACATTTCAGTCGACATCACCTATAATGGTGATCCAACGGCTCCCACAGCTGCCGGAGAATACGTTGTTATAGCAACAATAAATGATTCCAACTACAAAGGAACTCTAACTGACACCTTGGTGATTGATAAAGCGTCTGCCACTATCGCGCTCAACAACCTGAATCCAACATACAACGGCAATTCACAGGTGGTTACGACAACCACAACACCGGCAGATCTATCGGTTACGATTACTTATGAAGGAGACACAAAAGCTCCTACTAATGTGGGAACCTACCAGGTAATTGCAACAATTAGCGATGCCAATTATTCAGGATCTGAAACAGCTGATTTAGTGATAAGCAAAGCGATGGCAACCGTGGCGTTTGATACGCTTTCGGTAGCCTATACTGGCGAAGCACAACCAGCGACAGCATCAGCAAACCCGGAAGGATTAACTTTAGATATCACCTATGACGGTAAAACAACGGCGCCAACTGAAGTTGGTACCTATCAAGCTACTGCCACGATAAATGATTCGAATTATGAAGGATCGGCAACCGGGACTTACGAAATACTTGCTGATACTGACCTGGACGGAATGCCTGACATTACTGATCCAGACGATGATAACGATGGATTACTTGATACTGAAGAATTGACAATGGAAACAGATCCGTTAAAGGCAGATACGGATGGTGATGGCATCAATGACAAAGAAGATGCACAACCAACAATTCCAACAGCAATCGAAACTACACAGCTATCTCATCAGGTAAAAGTTTACCCAACAATCACCAACGATGTGGTTCATGTCCAACTGAACACTCACCAGTTTGATGTCGCTGTTTACAGTATAAGCGGACAGAAACTAAAATTGGTTAAAGGAGCTAAAAACAGTTTAAGCCTGAATTTGAGCAGTTATCATTCAGGAATGTATATTTTGAAAATTACGACCGGTAATCAGGCTGTTTCGAAACGAGTAATCAAACAATAACGAACAAATTTTTACAATCAATGGGCATTTCAGATTTCTGGAATGCCCATTTTATATTGTCAATTTGTAAGGCTGTTCTTATAGCAAAAATTACTCATCCCTTGGTGTAATCGAAAATCCATAAGCTGGATTGTCTGAATCTCTGCCAAAAGCATTTGAATCATTACGTTCTTGGTAAGGTGATGAAATTCTTCGTCCTCCATACTCGAAGCGTTCAGTCATGATATTTAGAATTTCGTTTGCCGTTGACTCCACGGGCTTGTTGGAAACATGAACGACCGTAAAACCACCTTTTTTAAAGATGAAAGACGCATTTCTAATTTCGTTCTTAACATGGGTCTCGTCAACGTAATTTTTATTGTTCAAATTTTGCATACTGCGCAACCGTTTTATTCGGTGTGCAATCAAATGTTGAACTCCAATGTGTAAGCCAAAAACACGTTTGGGATCGACCTCAAACAATTCTTTGGGCGGATTGACTCCCATCACCAATGGCACATTCGCCACTTTCCACCCGTACATGGCCAGGTAAACACTCAGTGGTGTTTTACCCGAACGCGAAACACCACACAAAATGATTTCAGCTCGGTGGAGTCGTTCCGGGCTGAGGCCGTCATCATGATTCAGGGTAAATTCAATGGCTTCAATCCGATCAAAATATTGTTGGTTGATTTCCCGAAAAAGCCCCGGTGATTTTAAGGAAGGAATGCCCAGTGCTTCATCCAGGTAATCTGCTAACTCGCCCATAAAATCGATCTGCCTAACCTGATGCTTTTCAGCAAAGTCAATCAAAAATTTTCGCAAATCAGAGTTCACCATGGTATGCGTCACCAATGCATCTTCTTCTTCAGCTTTCAGTATAACACTTTCAATCTTTCCCTTCGAAGATACATCAGGCACAATGACGACTGGCACATTGTTATTCGGATACTGAATCAATAACGACTGTACCATATTATTTCCCGCCAGTCCTTTTCCCCCGGAAACTACATAAATGGTTTTTTTGTGATTGTTCGCTCCTGAATTTGGCATCTCGTATTGATTTGATTCTAAAAGATAAACAATTCAGCGACGCAAATGGATGACTCGAGTTTTGAACGCATAAAAAAAGGACCCCAAAACGAAGTCCTTTCAATATTTAGAATGTCTTTTATAAGCTATTCAACGATATCTACCCAGCCATATGGATCCGGCTCATCACCATCCTGAATCGCACGTAGCTTGTGATAGAGTTTAGTGCTCCAAGGTCCGGGTTCAGTTCCGTAGTTATATTCTTTATCCAAATCAGCATCGTAAATTCGCTTGATTGGTGAAATAACGGCGGCAGTACCACATGCTCCAATTTCTTCAAAAGTCTCCAATTCTTCAACTGGTACCCGACGCCGTTCCACTGCCAGGCCCATGTCCTCCGCCAACTGAATCAGACTTTTATTCGTAATTGACGGCAAAATTGATTCAGACTGTGGTGTGATATACGTGTTATTTTTAATTCCGAAGAAATTAGCTGGTCCACATTCATCAATGTATTTCTTTTCACGGGCATCCAAATACAAAACAGCCGAATAGTGCCCTTCTTTAGCCTTTTTACCGGCAGTAAGACTGGCAGCGTAATTTCCACCCACTTTGTATTTCCCGGTTCCGAGTGGAGCAGCACGGTCGTATTGACGCATGATGACCAAATCAGTGGGTTTGAATCCTTCGGGAAAATAGGGCCCCACAGGCATTACAAATACCATGAATACATATTCGGTGGAAGGCTTAACACCAATCTCAGGGCCAGTCCCCATTAACAGTGGACGGATATACAAGCTGGCACCTGATCCATGAGGAGGAACAAAATCAAGATTCTTTTTGACAGCCAAAGTGACTGCCTCTTCAAATAATTCGATCGGCACGTGAGGCATCAAAATACCATCAGAAGAACTTTGCATACGTTTGGCATTTTCTTCCATTCTGAAAAT
>DATFMO010000442.1:0-15389 GCA_035266925.1 Sunxiuqinia sp.
TTATAGATACCTTTTCTCTTTAAACCAATATTTATTTTCTGGTCTAACTAAACTAAATTATGGACAACGGGTTATCATGACGATGGTAACCCGCCTTTTTTTATGAATATTTATACAAAAAGCTTTCACCTTCATTTTTTCTCCTTTCACAAATTCACCTCCACAATAATAATGCTGAAATTTTTAGTTTGGAATACTTCAAATTTGAAAGTGAATCCCCCGAAAAAGTTTAAAATTGATCTATTCAGTTCTAGTCAATCGTAAGGCCAGATATTGCTTGCCTGGTAATTTTATAGATCTTCCATCACGATCGACAAAAGTGTAATGATCTAATTTTTTGACTTCAAAGATTTCGTTTACAAGAGTAATGGTCATATTCCAGGTATCGATGATTTCAGCTTTAAATTTCATACCCTCTTTCAATTCATTGTCTGGTAATTTAAACGGCCACTTGTTAATTCTTTCTTTTCCGAAATAAATTAGGTAATACTCGCCAGCTTTCCCCGCCATATTCATTTCGTAATACTGGTCGATCGGATTCATTCCTTCTTGGGGGCCATTTTCAACAATTTCTTTCAAGAAGGCAATTCGGGCAGGACTTGTTCCGGTCAGTTTTCCACCTCCGGAAATCCAACCACCTTCAGTTGCTTCGCCGTGTGTTGCATAAGCGCCACCAATGTAGGCATTCCAAAACCGGAAGGTCATCTCCTCACCTGTCAGTTGTCCCCACCGGCGACTGATATTTCCTTCGTAGTTGATTTCGTCCATCACGATTGGCTTGCGATACAGATCGCGCAAAAGTGCTGTTAAGCCTGGCACCCGAACCGCATTATAATATTGTAAGCTCACATGAGTCACCCAGGGTTTATTATAATCATAGATTCGTCCTGCATTGTGAATGGATCGCATGTGGTGATATGGATCGTATTTTTGCACCACCTGAAACAAATGATCCCAATCCTGATCAGTCATGTGGCGGATGAAGCTATTCTCGTTGCACAAGCTCCACCAAATGTTCCGATAGGCTGCAAACCGGGCAATCATATAGCGCACGAAACGTTCATTGCATTCCGGTGTCATCATGTCAAATCCCCATCGCCCTTTATCATACGGCCGAAATAAAATCAAATCTGCAACAACGTTATTGTCGCGTAAATCAGCCACACATTTTTCCAAATTCCTGAAGAATTGCGGGTCGAAACGAGAAAAGTCCCAATTTTTGGGTGGCGTTCCCACATATGGAAAATGATGCAACGAGTCTGGCCCACTTTGATAACGTTCGCTAAATGGAGGAACAGCCAACATCCGCGCCTTGTTAAACGGAGAGTTCTTCAATGTTTCGATAGTCTCTTTCTTTCGTGCATCGAGTTGAAAAGCCCATTCGTAGATTGTCGTCCCAAATGGATAATAGGGCGTGCCATCCGCATATTTAAAATGGTAACTATTTCGGATTCGAATTGGTCCGTGATTGTTTTGTTCCGGATCAACGCAAATAAATTCGCCATTCCTTCCGTCTAGTGGCTTGTAATTACTCTTTGTTTCGTACGTCCATGTCCCAGTGGAGTCTGGCATGAACCGGACTTTGAAGTCGCCTTCACCATCGTAAAAACCTTCTGGGGTGAATGTTTCTTTACCGTTTGTAAAGGTTGCTGAAAAGCCAATACCAATAAAAGGATTTCCCGGAGCATCAGCATGGATCGTCAATTCAAAAATATCCCAACGTGGAATTTCTCTCTGTGCCAATGACGGAAATGCGAAATAGGCAAATAAAATGGCAAAAATCAGTTTTAGTTTCATGATTGTTCCTGTTTAGTGGTTAGCGGCAAAGTCTATAAATAAGGAATCAATTTTTCAGCTTTTCGATACATGCTGATAAATGATAATGCGAATCTACATGAAAGAAATTAAACAATCAATATAAACGTTTACATGTAATATTTAGTATATTATTTTAAAGACAACATTTTCAGCTACATAACTAATGTAATCGTTTACATTCAATGATTTATCATCAAAATCAAATTGTGCAAAATTGATGTCATCCAAACTGAAGGGCTTTGTTTCATCAATTGTTTTGCACAGCCCCTTAAAATATAAAGTACCTAAGATTTGAATTGCGCATTAGTAAGCGGTAAAATATCTTTGGCTCTATAAATTGTTAATAACGTTGAATTTATCATTGGATAAAGGTCGTAGTTAGTCTTTAAATAAAGGCATTCGTAAATTATAAACAATTGTTAATATCTTGAGTTAATAGAAGGTTCATTTTAAAACCCTGAAAAAATTGACTCGTATGGGCTCAAGGTCGTAAATTTGATTTTATCAGGTGAGCGATAAAAGACTGCTCCCAACCATGTGGAGGCGACAAAAACTCTTAGCTGAGCCGGCGTCAAATCATTCAAACCTTCGGGTTTGCGCATCCAGGGAGCCGAAGTTTAAGCACCGAAGACCCGTTCTTTAAACGCTTGAATAAAACCAAAAGGAATGCTTCGGCAAACCAAAGTAATTTTAGGATTGATGGCTGTTTCCAAAAAGGAATTCGTTCCCCGACGGAAACATGAGATCGTTGGAACTCACGTTCATAAACATCAAAATTTGGGAAATGGAAGATCGTAAGACCTGAAATTCTCAAAAGTCGTCAAAAACTTCGTCCGGGAAAACAACCGCAAGGATTGTTGAACGGACAGCCCGAACGCAAAGCCGTAACAAGCGATGCAGGAAGGCCAGGGGCTGAAAACCGGAACTCCGGTTCAAGGATCAGCCAGTCAAAATAACAGTAGCCTGACATGAAAAACAGTTTCGACTGTGAAGTAGTGAATGGGAGCTATTCTAACGAGTGGTTCCCATTGTTGTTTTTATAGCCCACTGTAATTTTGATGCTCCTCTAGAATAATTCCATTCATTTTCGTAGTTTAGACTTTCGATCAAACTTAAAAATTGCAAGTCATGAACAACAAAAAACTTCCCAAACAATTTCTCAAATTCAAGGAAAAATATCCAGAAATCACCGATGCTCATCATCAATTGGGTAAAGCTGTTCACACGGCAGGCCCCTTGGATGAGAAAACCCGGGCTTTGGTGAAAATTGCCATTTGTGGCGGTGCAAAAATGGAGGGCGGATTTCACGCACAGGTTCGGAAAGCTCGTGAACTTGGAGTTAACTGGGATGAAATTACCCATGTCGCCTTGTTGGGAATTCCATCCATCGGTTTTCCAAACAGTGTTGCCTTGCTCACTTGGATTGATGATGTGAAAGCGAAGGAAGAATAAGCATCAGTTTACCATCAAGTGTTTTCTCAATCGCAGCGCGAAGAGCCCGGCTGCAACAGCCAAGCCGACAAGGAACCCCAGCCACACTCCTAAGGCTCCAAAGTTCAATACGATCCCGAGTAAATAGCTGACTGGCAAGCCAAACAAAATGTAGGAGATGAACGCCATAAACATGGGATGTTTCACATCGGACACGCCACGAAGTGAGGCAATGAGAATCACCTGTACACCATCAAAAATTTGAAACATTGCAGCCACAATCAGTAGAGAAGCGGAAACTACGATCACCTTCGGATCGGTCGTAAAAAGTAAAGGTAGCTGGTATCGAAGTAGTGCAAATACAAGTCCCATCACAGCCATAAAAGTTACCACCAGATGAAATGATGAATAGATCGTCTGCCGCATTTTTTGGTAGTGACTCAGTCCTTTTTCATGGCTCACATAAATGGTTGTTCCTGCACCAATCCCCAGGCTAATCATATAGGTAACTGATATTAATCCCATTGCCACCTGGTGAGCCGCCAATGCTTCTTTGCTGATCCATCCCATAATTATGGCACCTACGCTAAACATGAGTACTTCGATAATAATCTGTAGGCCAATTGGTAATCCGACCGAAAAAATCTTTTTGAGTTTCTGCTTTTGAATTTTAGCATGATAAGCCAATCGAAATTCGTTTCTTAATTTTTTATTTCGCATTGCAACAGAGACCAACATCAATGGCATACAAAGTCGGGCAATTAATGTGGCAATTCCAGCCCCATTCAATCCAAGTTCAGGGAATCCCAGCTTTCCAAAAATCAGCAAATAATTCAGGATAATGTTGATAACATTCGATGTCAACGTTATAAACATGGCAATTTTAGTATTTCCGATTCCTTCAAGAAATTGCTTGAAGGAATAGAAAAATAACATTGGGAACAGCGATGCTACAAGCAGTAAATAGTATGGAATAGCCAACCTAACAACGGCGTCTGGCTGCCCCATTCGATTAAGAAACAAACTGGCAATTGCCATGATTATTCCAATTACCAATGTTGACAAACCATGAACCACTAACCCGTTTTTCAGGTACGCCCCAACTTCATCTTCCTTTTTCTGACTAAAAACCTGCCCAACCAACGGAGTTAATCCCATTGTGATTCCAACCCCCATCAGCATGCCAAGGTGAAAAATATTGATGGCAAATGAAGCTGCGGCAAGTTGGGTTGTTCCAACATGTCCAACCATCATGTTATCTGCTAAACTCACCGTGACTTGCCCAATTTGCGAAAGGACAACCGGGAAAGCCAGATTCAGGTTGCGTTTATAAAGTGGGAAATACTCCGAAATTCTCATCCCACAAAAATAGAAGATTTAAAATTCTGAAACCCTAAAGTGAAAACCAGTAGTTAAATTTGATCATAAAGACATTGCTGGATTTCATGCCAAAAATGTCTTTAAAGGAATTTGTCACACTGTAATCACTGCTGTATTTATATGAAAATTTCGAACTGTTCCAAACTAAATATAAAGTTGAGCCTGGGCGAAACTCCCAACGGGCAACTAAATTGGATCGAAACTCTTGATATTTAAAATTCGGATTGTAAAACTTATAGGTTTCGGATGATTGATCGGTCATGTTATAAACATTGTCTTTGAAATCCAATGAAGACGGGAAATAATAGCGCTGATTCATGTCTTTATTACTACTGTTCTTCACACGCTTGAAATCAGCGTATTTCCCCACCGATGCATACGGATTGGCATAATATTGAATTGAAAATTCAGGGGTGATAAAATATTCTAAACGCAAAGTTGTTTTTAACGTTTTTCGATCCAATTGGCCCACCAGATAACCGGTTTCATCATTCGACAATCCCAGTTTCTGCACATATTTATTATTGTCGACCTGGTAAATGTAACTAGTTTCTGAGGTAATGTTGATGTGGTTATTAATTTGCCAACGAATATAAAATGTATTGACATTATGCATTGATACTCCATCATCACTCCATTGATAATATGGCCCAAAGCCAATCAGCACATCTTTAGCATAATTACTTTGAAACCAGAAACGACCATACCAATAGGAATCTTTGTATAATTTTGGACCACCTCGCAATTCCCGGGTATCAAAAATGTTGTAGTCACGATCAACCCAATAATGAATCCGCCACAAATTAGTAAAGCGAGTATATAAATGAAGGTTTAGCGATTCACGTGTTGTTTCGCCACCATAACTCCACTGATGGTTTTGTGTAAAACTTCCCCAATAGTTGCGCATAATTCCTTTGGGTTTTGACACCTGGTATTTCAGTTCAACGTTTTCTTCCAGATAGTCAGCTTGGTACATATAACCCAAGTCATTCAGATCAACACCGGGAGAACGCCAACTGAATGTTCCGATGGCATTAAACCGCCCACTTCGCTTCCCTCCTTTCACTTGTCCTCCATGCCCTTCCAATGAGGTTCGGGTTGGATCAAAATGTAAATGTGTAGCATCCGGTCGCTGAAAATAGTGTTGTGAAGCCAACTGCAAGTCCGAAATTGCTTCTTCGCTTCCTGCCACACGGCTGTAGAAACTTTTCATATTCAAAAAATACTTTCGGGTTGCCCAGTTGTGCTGAAGATCAAGTCCACCAACAGTAGCAGACGATGGCAGAAAACTCAGTTGCGACAAACTAGTTGAACGTAACGAAGAAGTGACCATGCCCCCTAAAACGGTATTTCCTTCATTAAAATCCTGCTTGACTCGACCGACAAAATAGCTGGCAAAAGGCTCGACAACTTCGTCTGTTTTTGTATCTCCTGAATAAATGGTAGCTTTTTCCTTTGCTGTAAAACTTTGTACCAGCCCAAGTGACAATCCTTTTTTATTTTTCCCGGTAACTTTTACAGCACTTATAATCGACGTATTATCAGGCATCGACATCGTTTCTCCTTCTGACAATGCTGGAGTAAAGGAAGGTGCCCGGCCAATTCTCCGTGAATAAAATAGCAAATCATTCCCCGTACTAAAATTCAGGATATTATTTCCTTCCAGGAAAAAAGGACGTTTTTCATCGTAAAAAACTTCGTAAGATGAGAGGCTCAATATTGAAGGATCAGCTTCAACCTGTCCGAAATCAGGGTTGATCGTGTAATCCAAGGTAAAATCAGAACTCAGTCCAATTTTACCATCCAGACCGAAATTAATGTTCGTCTTATTTTCCAAGTCGGTATTGGGTGAATATTTTGCGCTTGTATAGGGCAAAAATTCCATATTACGTTTTGAGTTGATTCCTTTTATTCCCCGAAGTTCACCAAATAAATAAACCATGGCAGGTGCATCAACGGGGATCAGTTTCCAATGATCCTCTTCCATGTTGCGGTCAATCCACCGCCACACATGAATGCCCCAAACCTGTTCTTCTTTATTTGAAAAACGAAGTTGACTAAACGGAATCCTTATTTCAGCCGTCCACATAGAATCACCAATAGCAGCTTTTCCATCCCACACCGCATCCCAGTTGTAGTCCAGTTGGGAAGCGCCAAGATGCATCAAGTCCAATTTTTGCCCCGCAGCAGTAACATCAAATTCAAAAGCGGTTCGTTTGTCGTTGTAGGAATCAATAGCAATACCAGCCATATCGCCCCCCATCTCGTCCCGACGACTTAAAATTGATCGAATCAATTTCGGATTGTCATAACACTTCAAGCCAAGGTATAAATTGTTGGCATCATAAAGTATGCAAAATTGTGTTTTTTCGGTGGGTACTTTAGCCTGATCCGGTTGTTGTTGAACAAATCCACCACTCCACGTGCCATTTTTCCAGGCTGCTTCGTTGAGTTCCCCATCAAGTCGGATCTTCCCTTTCGAAAATTGCGCAAAATAAACGCGCTTCTTACTTGCTGTTTGATTAACTAAAGTATCTGAAGACAAAGTATAGCTCAAAGGTGCTTGGCAAGATGCTCTATTTGCAAACAACAGTGAAAAAAACAAACCTATAATGTATAGGGCGGGGTTTTGGTAAAACATAATTTGTTTTTTTTGACTAACAAATATACATAATTTAACAATTCGACAAGTTTTTTAACATTTACTTTTTTTTGGAGATATACTCAATTAATAGGAATATTGGGAAAACTTTTTCTGCCCTAGCTGGTTTTTATGGTAGAATTTTAACCGCGAGACTATTTAATAAGACAAATATTTGAAGTATTAAAAGTTTATTATGAGGAAGATCAACAAGATCCTGGTTGCTAACCGGGGTGAAATTGCTATCCGTATTATGCGCACTTGCCGTGAAATGGATATTGCAACTGTTGCTGTTTTTTCTGACGCCGACCGTACCTCAATGCATGTTCGCTATGCTGATGAGGCCTACTTCGTTGGTCCGGCTCCGTCTAAAGACAGTTATTTAAAGGCTGAAAAAATTATTGAGGTCGCCTTAAAATCAAAAGCCGATGCTATTCACCCGGGATATGGCTTTTTATCGGAAAATGCTGATTTTGCCAGACGTTGCAATGAAAGTGGGATCATTTTCATTGGACCGTCTCCCGAAGTCATCGAAAAAATGGGTGATAAAATTGAGGCTCGAAAAGCAATGATTGCTGCCGGTGTTCCAGTAGTGCCAGGAACAACCCAAGCAATCAGTTCTGAAGATGAAGCCATCTCAACCATAAAAGAAATTGGTCTCCCGGTGATGATCAAAGCATCTGCCGGAGGTGGTGGTAAAGGAATGCGATTAGTCGAAAAAGAAGAAGACATCATTTCTTCTGTTCGCGCAGCCCGGAGTGAAGCCTTAGCTTCTTTTGGTGACGACGCTGTATACGTTGAAAAGTATGTGACGTCTCCACACCACATCGAATTTCAGATCATGGGTGATCAACATGGAAATGCCATTCATTTGTTTGAACGGGAATGTTCCATTCAACGTCGGCACCAAAAAATGGTTGAAGAAACACCTTCTCCCCTCGTCACCCCTGAACTACGCGAAAAAATGGGTAATTCAGCAGTTGAAGCAGCGAAAGCTGTTAATTATGCCGGAGCCGGAACAATTGAGTTCCTGGTTGACAACAATCTAAACTACTACTTTCTGGAGATGAACACTCGTCTACAGGTGGAGCACCCAATTACAGAACGTGTGACCGGTGTTGATTTGGTTAAAAAGCAAATTGAAGTTGCCGAAGGTAAACAGCTTGATTTGAAGCAAGATGAATTGAAACAAGTTGGACATGCCATCGAGTGTCGTGTTTATGCAGAAGATTCAGACAATAACTTTATGCCTAGTCCGGGACGCATTCATTCAATCACTCAGCCATTGGGACTTGGAGTTCGTACAGACGGGTATGTTTATGAAGGTTATGAAATTCCAATTCATTACGACCCCATGATTTCCAAGCTGATTGTTTGGGCGCAAACACGTGACGAAGCCATTCAGCGTATGCGAAGAGCGCTTTACGAGTACAAAATCACTGGCGTTAAAACGTCCCTGAATTTTTTGGAAAGGATCATGGACTCGGAAGACTTTACCAGTGGCAACTACGACACAAACTTCATTGAAAAGAATCGTGGCAAATTGTTGGAAAAAGATGCCTGCGAGGAAGATTGCCAGGATATGGTGATTATCGCAGCTTATTTTGACTTTGTCAATCGAATCAATAAAGTGATGTCGAAAAAAGAACTTAATCCAGCAGCAAACCGTTGGAAAAAACATACATACCAGAAAAATTTTGATCGTTTATAAAAACAACATTATGCCTATTGAAATTAAATTAGGTGATCGTATTGCATCGGTAAAAGTATTGAACCAAAATGAAAATCTACTGGAAGTAATGGTAGATGACAAGGTTTATAATATTGATCTGATGCACAACGATGAAGGATCCTTTTCAATTATCGAGAATAATCATTCCCATAATATTTCCCTGGTACCTTCTTCAAAGCCAAAAACTTACACTGCTTACACCCTCTACAATTCTTACGACATCGAAGTCATTGACGCTGAGGCGCGATATATTCGAAATCGAGGAGATGGCAGTATTACTAAAAGTGACCGCCAAATTACAGCTCCTATGCCAGGAAAAATTGTAAAAGTACTGGTCAAAGAAGGTGAATCTGTTACCCAAGGCCAAACAGCTGTTATCATTTCAGCTATGAAAATGGAAAGTGAATACAAAGCAGCTCACGATGGAGTGGTGAAAACCGTTCATGTTGCCGACGGCGACACAGTTGAAGCAAATCAGGTATTGGTGGAAATTGAATAATTTAAAAACTATGGACTTAAAAAGTAAATTTGAACGTTTTGAAAAGATAAATAAAGAAGCCGAAGCAGGTGGTGGTCAGGAGCGAATTGAAAAACAACACAGTGCTGGAAAAAAAACAGCCCGTGAGCGTATTGAAGATTTGCTCGATCCAGAAACATTCAACGAGATTGATAAATTAGTCACTCACCGTGCAACAGACTTTGGTATTGATAAAACAAAAGTCCCGGGTGATGGTGTCGTCGCAGGGTATGGTAAAATTCATGGACGTCTGATTTATGTTTTTGCCCAGGATTTTACCGTTTTTGGGGGCAGTATGAGTCGGACCAATGCTGACAAAATCGTCAAAATCCAAAACATGGCCATTAAGATGGGAGCTCCATTGATTGGGTTGAACGACTCCGGTGGTGCCCGAATCCAGGAGGGTGTGCAAAGTTTGGCTGGTTATGCCGACATCTTTTATAATAATGTATTGTCTTCGGGTGTTATTCCACAAATCAGTGCCATTTTGGGACCTTGTGCCGGTGGAGCTGTTTATTCTCCAGCATTAACCGATTTCATTTTCATGGTGAATGAAACCAGTCACATGTTTGTAACTGGACCAAACGTCATTAAAACTGTAACCCACGAAGATGTTTCTAAAGAAGATTTGGGGGGGGCTGTGACACACAGTACAAAAAGTGGAGTTGCCCATTTTACAGGTGACAACGAAGAACAAACCCTGATGATGGTTCGCGAATTGGTGAGTTTCATTCCATCAAATAATATGGAAGAGCCCCCGATGCAAACTACAACCGATCCAATTGATCGTAAAGTCGAAACTTTACATGACATTGTTCCGGTTGATCCAAACAAACCATATGACATGAAAGAGATCATTTACAAAATTGTAGATGACGAACATTTCATGGAGGTTCAACCCAACTACGCATCCAATATGATTATTGGTTTTGCCCGTTTCGGGGGGCGCTCAGTCGGTATTGTAGCCAACCAACCAGCTCACCTGGCTGGGGTGCTCGACATCAATTCATCAGCAAAAGGCGCTCGTTTCGTACGTTTCTGCGATGCCTTCAATATTCCAATTGTAACATTGGTTGACGTTCCCGGATTCCTTCCAGGGACACAGCAGGAATTTGGCGGAATCATCAAGCATGGCGCTAAATTGCTGTATGCATTTGCTGAAGCGACAGTGCCAAAAATCACAATCATCACACGTAAAGCATACGGTGGTGCTTATGACGTGATGTCAAGTAAGCACATTGGTGGTGATGTAAATTACGCCTACCCTACTGCTGAGATTGCAGTAATGGGACCTGAAGGTGCAATCAATATTCTGAATAGAAACATTACAGATGAAGCTGATAAAGCAAAAGCTGTTGAAGAATATCGTGAAGCATTTGCCAACCCATACCGGGCTGCATCGCTGGGTTATCTGGATGAAATTATTTATCCGGAAGACACTCGAATCAAAATTATCAATGCGTTGGATATGACTCATAATAAACGAAAATCCAATCTTCCGAGAAAACATGGAAATATTCCATTGTAACGATAATCAAGAGGTTGCCAAACGGCAACCTCTTTTTTCTCCTGGAATCTACTTTACGAACAGATTCTGCCGCTAACTTTTCTAGCCGAAAATCAAATAATAAATCTCAGTAAATTCGAAACTCTTTCAACCGATAGCTGTTGATAAAACCTGTTTTTCAGCCATTGCGATAATTAAACAAATCGTTTGGATGAACGTTGTTTTAATGTATTTTGACATTCAATGTCTCTCTTAAAATAAAAGCTAATGCATTCAGAGAAAGCTGAAATTCTTGCGAAGAGCGATCATTTGACCGAAGAAGAATTACTCAATGATTTTTATCTTGCCAATTTAAGTCGCCAATTAAGCATATTGGGAAAACGTGAAGTTCATAATGGCCGGGCCCATTTTGGAATATTTGGTGATGGAAAAGAGATTACCCAACTTGCTTATGCAAAAACATTTCAAAAAGGAGACTGGCGATCGGGATACTACCGCGACCAGACCTTTATGTTGGCACTTGGCTTACTGCAGCCCGAAGAGTTTTTCGCCATGATTTATGGTGATACCGACGAAAATATTAACCCATCTACCGGTGGACGAAATTTCAACAACCATTTCTCCACTTCCAATATAAATGCTGATGGTGAAATCAAAGACCTGAGCGACCGATTCAACTCAACTTCTGACATTTCATCAACAGGTGGGCAAATGCCACGATTGTTGGGACTGGCGCAAGCCTCAAAAATTGTTCGGCAGGAACCGAGCTTAAAAGACAAGCTCAACAACAATGTCAACGGTAACGAAGTTGCCTTTGGAACCATTGGCGATGCCAGCACATCAGAAGGAATGTTTTTTGAGACCATTAATGCGGCCGGGATCCTGCAAGTGCCATTAGCAGTGGCCGTTTACGACGATGGTTTTGGCATCAGTGTTCCTGTTGAATTGCAGACAACAAAAGCAAGTATTTCAGAAGCATTAAAAGGTTTTCAAAAAGAAGGAAAATCCAACGGAATATTGATATACACCAGCAAAGGCTGGGATTACCCAGACTTGGTCAAAACATTTGCTGAAGGCATCGAAAAATGTCGCAAAACGCAAACACCAGTAGTCTTTCATGTTCAAGAAGTTACCCAATTACTTGGACATTCAACTTCCGGCTCGCACGAACGTTACAAATCAAATGAACGCCTGGAGTGGGAAAAAGAATATGACGGACTCCGTCAGTTCAAACAATGGTTACTCAAATCAGGGAAAGCTGACGAAGAGAAATTGGAAGAAATTGAAAAACGGGCAGAGAAGCGCGCTAAAGAAGCCCGGAAAAATGCCTGGGCCAATTATACGAAAGGTTACGAGGAAGAAGCAAACGCACTTGAAACGATACTGAAAAGAATTAGTGAAACTTCCAATGGCCAATATGATCATCTAGCTGAAATAGAAGAGATTGAACATCGTATCTTCCCTACCCGTCGTAAATATTTGAGTTTTGCCCAACGCTTGTTTTACGAACTTCATGAAAATGAATATTTAGCCGATGAGCGAGCAGCTTTATACGATTGGATTACTAATTTTCAGGAACGAAGTCGCCAATTTTACAATTGCCAAATCTATCGCGAAGGAAAAGATTCTGCCTTGAATGTTGAACCTGTTCCGCCTGACTATGGTGGAAATTCAACGGAAGTTAACGGTTCGGAAATTCTAAGCCAGAATTTTGAAGCCTTATTCAAGAAACATCACAACCTGGTTACGTTCGGACAAGATACCGGGAAACTGGGTGGTGTCAATCAAGGAATGAAAGGCATGCAGGCCAAATATGGTGGAGTCCGGGTTTCCGACGCCGGCATTCGCGAAACGACGATCATTGGCCAAGGTGTTGGACTTGCCATGCGTGGTTTTCGCCCAATTGCTGAAATTCAATACCTCGATTACCTCATCTATGCGCATTCAACGCTGAGTGATGATTTAGCTACTTTACAATACCGTACCAAAGGCAAGCAGGCTGCTCCATTGATTGTCCGCACACGTGGGCACCAATTGCAGGGAATGTGGCACGCAGGATCCCCCATGCAAATGTTGTTGGGATCTTTACGAGGCATCTATCTTTGTGTTCCGCGCAACATGACCCAGGCAGCCGGGATGTACAACACATTATTATCTGCGAACGATCCTGCTTTAGTGATCGAACCACTGAAAGGTTACAACCTGAAAGAACCGCTACCTGTTAATCTAGGTGAGTTTAAGGTGCCATTGGGCATTCCGGAAATCATGGTTGAAGGAACCGACGTTACCCTGGTGACTTATGCCTGGAATGTGAATCATGCGATTAAAGCAGCCGATTTATTGGCAACAAAGGGTATTTCGGTGGAAGTAATTGATGTTCAAACATTGATGCCATTCGATGTGAACCACATCATCCTGGAATCCGTCAAGAAAACCAACAAAGTTATTTTCATTGATGAAGACGTCCCGGGAGGTGGAACTTCATACATGATGCAAAAAGTTATTGAAGAGCAAAAAGCGTTTGATTACCTGGATACTGCGCCACGCACACTTTCAGCAAAAGCACACAAGCCAGCTTATGGTATTGATGGTGAGTTTTTCTCGAAACCAAACGTGGAACAAATCTTTGAGAACATTTATGAAATGATGCGTGAGGTGGACGTGAAACGATTCCCGAAACTTTTTTAATTTGTTTGACTCAAAATTGTTAGGCAAGAACAGAAAATTTTTTGATTCTTTCAGTCTTAGAGTCTAATACAAGAGTGCCTTGTTGTGTCAATTTTATGATACAGCTTCCAACACCATAATTATCAGGATCATTGCCGGAGAAATTAATCACGATTCTCATGGCTTCCTGATTTTCAAAAATTGAGAAGTTGGTATTTACATGAAAAGAGACATCCATAGCATTCATAGGGAGCTCAAGCATATTGATGCCAACAATTCGAACACTCGATACATTACAATCAAAAACGACCATGAACTCAGCATATAAATTTTTTAGAAAATCGATACGAAAAGAGATTCTTTTTCGCTCTTTGGGATTTGTCAACTTCGGGTAATTTTTAAAAGAATCTCCAATTTGGACACTAAAGGCTCCCATAAGTAATATGATTTCAATCTGTTAACTAATTTCAGTGTAGCCATAAAAATTATCAACAACCAAGCTTAGATCTCCATCACCTCCTCTTAGTATTAATTGAACGGATCCAGGATGATCTGAAACGAACCATGAGTTATCTTCACCCACATTTATCGTAAATCGAAAAGAAGCGTTTCCGGAGGCTAAACTTCGAGGTGTAATATTTACATTGACATTTCCACCCCAACCAGGCCAATCGTAGACATCAATAATACTTAACGAGATATTACCAATTGCCCCAGCGTCATCATACAAAAAATTAATCCCGAATTTTATTCCCATTTTTCTGCTATCCTCCAATCCATGCCAAATCGCCAAATGATGACGTGCTTCATAAATTATTGCATTTGGATGGGCCGTTTTATGAGCTGAAACGTCATTACCTCCGCCAGGTAACAAAACTCCTTCCACTTCATCAAAAGAATAACCAACATCTCCTGATGAAGTCGCAACAGCATCACTGGCAACAGAATATCCCAACGCTCCAACCGCAATCCATTCAGCAGCGCCCATTGCAGCAACAATCGCTGGTATTACAAATTGTCTAACTCCGCCTGCCTGATTTACAGATTCAGCCGGTTGTCCAAACCTTTTCTGATTACCTGGCAATTTTGCTTGCACAGCTTCCTTTCCCTGTTGATCAGCTTCTGCTTCCAGGCTTTGATCATCATTGACTGGCATTCCTTTAAATTGGTTGGTTGGAGCCACTTTCCCCTGACGTTGCTGATGCACATGAGCAAATTCGTGCCCAACCAACTGTTGACCTGATGTTGAGTTGGGATTAAATTGTCCTTTCCCAAAATGAACATCATTGCCTTGCGTAAATGCCAACGCATTGAGTTCATTTGCCTGAGCAGAGTTCTCATGAATCTTCACATTTGAAAAATCTTCACCAAATGAAGTTTCTAAATTTGCCTGCAATTCTTCCGGCAAATCCGGATTTCGTTTCGATTGAATGGGGTTTGAATTATTTGCAATAGCTCTGCTTCCTGTTTCTTTTGTTTCTGACGTATTTTTTCTCATAACGCTTACATTTTTGATTTAAATCGTTCTCCCTTCCTTCTCGTATTCTTTTTTAACACCAGCTAAAAGATCGTTTTTACTGATTTCATTTGACTTTTTCTTCAGGGTCATCAGTGATGCGTAGCCAACAGCATTCATAATGGCACCGCCGGAAAGCTCGTAACCGCGAGCAATTTCTTTTAATGAAATATCTTCGGC
>DATFMO010000443.1:0-15431 GCA_035266925.1 Sunxiuqinia sp.
ATCACTTTTTTTCGTCCTGTAGCAAATGAGGCTAACTTTAATGCATTTTCATTGGCCTCAGCCCCAGAATTGCACAAAAATAATTGATAATCATCAAACCCCGAAAGTTTTCCGAGCTTATCGGCCAACTCTTTTTGTTGCGGGATCTGAACTGAATTACTATAGAAACCAATCTGTTGCAATTGGTTGTTTATCTTATATACATAAACAGGATGGCTGTGCCCCACTGAAATAACGGCGTGGCCACCATACAAATCCAGATACCGGGTTCCCTGGTCATCCCACACATAGCACCCATCGGCTTTCACCGGAGTGATATCAAACAACGGATATACATCGAATAACTTCATAATTAAAAAGAAACCGGTTTTAAATTCAATCCTGTCTTTTCTTCCAGTCCAAACATCAGGTTCATGTTTTGAACTGCCTGGCCTGATGCCCCTTTCAATAGGTTATCTGTCACACTTAAAACAAGCAGCTTGCCTTCGTGTTTTTCCACATGCAATACTGCTTTGTTGGTGTTCACTACTTGTTTCAAATCCGGATTTTCGTTGGTCACAAAAACAAACGGATGATCAGCGTAATAATCTTCGTACAATTTTACCGCATCTTCAACGGAACCAGCATAATCCGTATAAACAGAAGCAAAAATACCACGTGTGTGATTTCCACGAACCGGGATAAAGTTGATGGCATTATCAAACGAATTCTGCAACTGCACAAAACTTTGACGAATCTCGCCCAAATGTTGGTGCTGAAAAGCTTTGTAAACCGACACGTTGCTGTTTCGCCAACTAAAATGTGAGGTTTTTGTAGGTGCCTGCCCGGCTCCAGTGGAGCCGGTTATCGCATGCACATGAATTTCACTTTCCAATAATCCGGCAGCCGCCAAAGGTAAAACAGCCAACTGAATACCTGTGGCAAAACAGCCAGGATTGGCAATACGCTGGGCTGAGCGAATTGCCTCCCGATTAATTTCGGGCAATCCATAAACGAAGTCATTTCCTTCAGCCTTTAACCGGTAGTCATGACTTAAATCGATAATTTTAATTGATGCTGGTATCGAGTTATTTGCTATGAATTCTTTTGACTTGCCATGTCCCATACATAGGAAAATGACATTGGACTTATCAAAGTCCGGTTCAGCAATAAATTTCAAGTCCGTTTCGCCAATCAGATCACGATGTACCTTATATACCGGGTTCCCTGCGTTGCTGCTGCTTTGCACAAAAGCAATCTTCGCTTCGGGATGGGTTAAAAGAATCCTGATCAGCTCACCCGCTGTGTATCCTGCTCCTCCTATTATTCCTACCTGAATCATTCCTGAATTAAAATTTTTTATTCACTGAATTGTAAATCTTCAATGATGTTCCCAATATTTTCGTAAAGCCTTTTACGTCTTCGCTGGTCCAGGCTTTGTTCATTTCGCCATACTCACCAAAATCCGATTTCATCAAGTCATAATCAGACTGCACGCCAACCAATACAAAATGATACGGTTTCAACCTGACAATCACTTTCCCATTGACTGTTTGCTGTGTATTTTCAAGGAATTTTTCAATATCGCGCATCACTGGATCGAGGTAGAGCGACTCGTGTAAAAACATGCCGTACCAGTTGCCCAATTGCTCTTTCCAATACATTTGCCATTTGGTCAACGTATGCTTTTCAAGCATTTGGTGCGCCTTGATGATCAACATCGGAGCAGCAGCCTCAAAACCTACCCGCCCTTTAATTCCGATGATGGTATCGCCAATGTGCATATCACGACCGACGGCATAAGGTGCAGCCAGCGCTTCCAGTGCCCGGATCGCATCCACCGAGTTGTAGTATTTTTTACCGTCAACACCTTTCAATTCCCCCTCAACAAATTCCAGTGAAACTTCCTTTTCTTCTGCTTCCTTCAATTGTGAAGGATACGCTTCTTCAGGCAATGTCTGATCAGATGTCAGCGTTTCTTTTCCACCGATACTTGTTCCCCATAATCCTTTATTGATGGAGTATTCCATCTTCGACCAGTCAGCTTCTACGCCGTGCTCTTTCAGGTAATTGATTTCCTGTTCACGGGTCAGCTGCAGGTCACGGGTTGGCGTTAAAATCTCAATATCCGGGGCAATCACTTCAAATGTCAGGTCGAAACGAACCTGGTCGTTTCCGGCACCGGTACTTCCGTGAGCGACATATTTAGCGCCAATTTTCTTGGCGTATTCAATAATTGCTATTGCCTGAAAAACACGTTCTGAACTTACCGAAACAGGGTAAGTGTTATTTCGAAGTACGTTACCATAAACCATGTATCGGATGCACTTGCTGTAATAGGTATCCGTTACATCCAGCGTAACATGCTTGGTTGAACCCAGCTCATACGCTTTTTCTTCAATGGTATCCAGCTCTTGCTTGCCAAAACCACCGGTATTGGCAATGGCTGTGTAAACCTCCAGGTTTTTCTCTACAGACAAATACTTCGCACAAAAAGAAGTATCCAAACCGCCACTATAGGCTAATACTACCTTTTCTTTCATTGATTTTTAATTTTTTAAAAGTGATGACACTAATCCAACATTTCTACTGAAAACTTACAACTTTACTAACCTTATTTTTACCCGCCACTGCAATTCAAAATTGTCCAATCAATTCATTACAATCTTGGGATCATTTGAAGAAAATTAATCCTGAAATGATTGTCGAACAGTGCCATCACTAATATTTTGCTTTATTTTTTTTAATAGTTCAATAAATGAATCTTTGCTGTTAGCATTCCCTTTCGGTTTTAATTTTCCAATTAAATCCAGAAAGGAATTTCGTTTGGGTTTCTCCTCGGGTTTCTTGTCTTTTTCGGCTTTCTTTTCTTCCCATTTTGGGTCAAACAACATGCCGGTACACAGACACTTGGAACGACCAGTGCGCTGCAGAATATCGTAGTTCACGCAACTTTGACAACCTTTCCAGAAATCCTCATCATCCGTCAATTCTGAAAATGTCACCGGACGATATCCCAGTTCATGGTTGATTTTCATCACCGCCAAACCAGTCGTCAATCCAAAGATTTTCGCATCCGGAAAACGCTCACGAGAAAGTTCGAAAGCTTTTCTCTTAATCTCACGAGCCAGCCCAAGTCCGCGATACGACTTATCAACAATCAACCCCGAGTTGGCCACAAAACGGTTGTGCCCCCACGATTCGATGTAACAAAAGCCAGCAAAATCTCCTCCGTCCAAAGCAACAATTGCTTTCCCTTCCATGATTTTCTTGGTAATGTACTCATCTGACCGACGAGCAATACCTGTTCCCCGTTCTTTCGAGGCCAAATCAATGGTATCATTAATCTGGGATACATATTTTAAATGGGCAACATTAGCTGCAACCACTTTGATGTCTTCAATTTTTTTCATTTCGTCCTATCCAAGCTTATCTTCCAACTTCGGCATGATCAAAATCAAGCTATTTATCAAATCGCTCGGTGTCACGCCTTCCCTCATCACTAATAAAATGGTATCGTCTCCGGCGATGCTTCCTAAAATTTCATAGGGGTCAGCATTGTCTAAAACAGCTGCAATACTACTGGCGTATCCCGGCCGGGTTCTCAATACCGCTAAATTGCCCGAAAACCGTAAATCGCGAAAACCATCAACTAAAAAACTAACACGTGTATTTTCGTGTTGCGGTTCCACGCTCACTCCTTCCGGAATAACATATACATATCCTTTATTTGAATGTGGTACTTTTGCGACCTTTAATATTTTTAAATCGCGCGACAAAGTAGCCTGTGTTAAATCAAAACCTTCTTCCTTCAATTTACCAAGAAGCTCTTCCTGGCCACTAATCTCCTGATTAGCAATGATTTTCTTAACTGCTAATTGTCTTTTAGTCCGATTCTTCATTTTGTATATATATGCAATATCCCTGCAAAATTATGCATTTTTTGTAGAATTCAAATATTTATTCCAGAATATTTTCTATTTTTGTATCCGATTCGTTCAAGCAGAAACAATTTGTCACAAAGAACGTTGTTTTAGTAGCAAAAATATGACGGTGAAGAAAAGACATTATTTAAACGAAATAAGCACAATGCGTTTGCCCTACTTCCAGTAGCCAGACGCATTTTTTTTAATCTATAAGCGATTGTAACAATGACAAAAGCAAAAAAAGTCAGTTTGGTTTTAGAAGATGGAACCCGGTTCGAGGGAAAATCTTTCGGATATGATAAATCCATTGCAGGAGAGGTGGTTTTTTACACCGCCATGACTGGATATCCAGAAAGTTTAACAGATCCTTCATATACCGGTCAGATTTTAGTCTCAACATATCCTATGATTGGTAATTACGGGGTGCCCACCGATGCCAAAAACAAGGGGATTCACGCGCACTACGAGTCTCATAAAGTGCATATCAGCGGATTGATTATTTCAGATTATTCTGAAGAGTATAGTCACTGGAACGCGATGAAAAGCCTGGGTGATTGGTTGATCGAGTCCAAAGTTCCGGGGTTGTATGATATCGATACCCGCGCTCTTACCAAAATTTTGCGCGAAAAAGGATCGATGCTCGGAAAGATTGAATTTGAAGATGACCTGGTTGACTTTTACGATCCCAATAAGGAAAACCTGGTCAAGGTTGCCAGCATCACCCAAAAAGAAGTGTATGGCGACGGCGAACACAAAGTAGTATTGATAGACTGTGGCGTTAAAAATAACATCATCCGTTGTTTGCTCGACCGTAATGCGACTGTGATCCGCGTGCCCTGGGATTATGACTTATCACAGGAAGAATACGATGGTGTATTTATTTCAAACGGCCCCGGAGATCCTGCGATGTGTAAACAAACGGTTGACAACATCAAAAAGGCCATGGATACCGAAAAACCGATTATGGGAATTTGCCTTGGCAACCAGCTTTTAGCGCGTGCTGCAGGTGCGGATACCTTCAAACTGAAATACGGACATCGCAGTCATAACCAGCCGGTATTGCTTACCGGTACCGATCGCTGTTTCATCACATCACAAAACCATGGTTTTGCGGTTGAACCAGAATCATTGCCCAATGATTGGGAGGCCCTTTTTGTGAATGTCAATGATAAAACCAACGAAGGAATTCGTCATAAAACAAAACCTTTCTTCTCAACACAGTTCCACCCGGAAGCTTCCAGCGGCCCTGTTGATTCCGAATATTTATTTGATGACTTTATCCAGAATATTGTTGAATTTAAGAAGAAAGCCTAATCAAAAACACGCATTACAATGAGTAACCAGATAAATAAAAAGATTAAAAAAGCCATCGTCCTGGGCTCAGGAGCTCTTAAAATTGGTGAAGCCGGTGAATTTGACTACTCCGGATCACAAGCGCTCAAAGCACTTAAGGAAGAAGGTGTAGAAACTGTATTGATTAACCCAAACATTGCGACCATCCAAACTTCGCAGGAGATTGCCGACAAGGTGTACTTTCTTCCGGTAACGGCTTTCTTTGTTGAACAAGTCATTAAAAAAGAAAAACCAGAGGGAATTTTGTTGGCTTTTGGTGGACAGACTGCGCTGAACTGCGGTGTTGATTTGTTCCGCCAAGGTATCCTTGAAAAGTATAACCTGGAAGTGGTTGGAACGCCAGTTCAATCCATTATTAATACTGAAGACCGCCAGATTTTTGCGGGCATTCTTGGAGAAATTGAAGTAAAAACGCCACGAAGCCTGGCATGTGTCAATATGCAGGAAGCCAAAGCGGCAGCATCCAAATTGGGCTTCCCAATCATTATTCGCGCAGCTTACACGCTGGGTGGACTTGGAAGTGGATTCTGTAAAAACGAAGCAGAGCTTGAAAAGCTGGCTGGAAGCGCTTTCTCCTACTCACCCCAAATTCTGGTAGAGGAATCGCTCAAAGGCTGGAAAGAGGTGGAATACGAAGTGGTGCGTGACCAGTACGACAACTGTATCACAGTTTGTAACATGGAAAACTTCGATCCGCTGGGGATTCACACCGGTGAGAGTATTGTTGTTGCACCTTCGCAAACTTTATCAAATAAAGAATACCATAAGCTTCGTGCGATATCCATCAAAATTATCCGCCACATTGGTGTGATTGGAGAATGTAACGTTCAGTTTGCACTCGATCCTTATTCCGAAGATTACCGGGTTATTGAGGTGAATGCTCGTCTGTCGCGTTCATCGGCACTGGCATCCAAAGCAACGGGGTATCCGTTGGCATTTGTAGCCGCAAAACTTGGTTTGGGATATGGTCTGCACGAGCTAAGCAACGCCGTGACCAAAGTAACCACTGCCTGTTTCGAGCCGGCTCTTGATTACATCGTTTGTAAGATTCCACGTTGGGACCTCAACAAGTTCAGCGGCGTTTCCAAAAACATTGGAAGTAGCATGAAATCGGTTGGTGAAATCATGGCCATCGGTCGAAGTTTTGAAGAGGCGATGCAAAAAGGTATCCGAATGATCGGATTGGGCATGCACGGCTTTGTCGCCAACAAAGAAGAAATTACCATTGAGCAGATTGACGAAGAATTGGTCAATCCAACTGACCGTCGAATCTTTGCTATTGCAGCGGCCTTCGACAAAGGCTATACCATCGATCAAATTCATCAGATGACCAGAATCGATCGTTGGTTCCTGCACAAATTGCACAAAATTTATAAGCTGAAAGAAGATCTTCAAACTGTAAATAGTTTGAATGATTTGGATGATGAATTGTTGCTTGCTTCCAAGAAAGCCGGTTTCTCGGACTTCCAGATTGCCCGTTTGGTTTTGAAATCAGCCAACAATGAAATGAATGCCAAGCTGATTGAAGTTCGTCAGCATCGTAAATCACGAAATATTGTACCGGTTGTGAAGCAGATTGACACCCTCGCAGGTGAATATCCGGCACAGACCAACTACTTGTACATGACCTATAACGGTACTGAAAATGACATTGAATTCCCGAAAGACAATAAATCGATTATTGTGCTGGGCTCAGGCGCATACCGGATCGGGAGTTCAGTGGAGTTCGACTGGTGTTCGGTGAACGCCATCAATACTATCCGCAAGGAAAAATACCGCTCGGTGATGATCAACTACAACCCGGAAACGGTGAGTACCGACTACGATACTTGTGACCGACTGTTTTTTGACGAGTTGACTTTCGAACGGGTATTGGACGTCGTTGACCTTGAACAGCCGAAAGGGGTCATTCTTTCCGTAGGTGGACAGATTCCAAATAATCTGGCAATAAAATTAGACAGTCAGAATGTTCCCATCCTTGGAACTACCGCTCAAAAAATTGACAACGCCGAGGACCGCAAAAAATTCAGCTCCCTACTCGACGACCTGAAAGTTGATCAGCCACGTTGGAACGAGCTGACCAGCATCGATGACATCTACAACTTTGTAGATGAAGTTGGCTTCCCGGTACTGATTCGTCCTTCATACGTGTTGTCGGGGGCGGCTATGAATGTGGTTTCCAACAAAGATGAACTGGAGCATTTTCTGCAACTTGCAGCTGATGTTTCGAAAGAACATCCCGTTGTGGTTTCCGAATTTATTGAGCAAGCCAAGGAGATTGAGATTGATGCCGTGGCCGACAAAGGTGAAGTTGTTGCCTACGCCATTTCGGAACACGTAGAGTTCGCCGGGGTGCACTCGGGTGATGCAACCATCGTTTTCCCACCACAGAAATTGTATGTGGAAACCATTCGTCGCGTCAAGAAAATATCGCGACAGATCGCCAAAGCGCTGGAAATTTCCGGGCCCTTCAACATGCAGTTCCTGGCCAAAGACAACGACATCAAGGTGATCGAATGTAACCTGCGTGCTTCACGTAGCTTCCCATTCGTTTCTAAAGTCATGAAGATCAACCTGATTGAAATTGCCACGCAAGTAATGATGGGTGTGCCTTACCAGAAGCCGGATAAATCACTTTTCGAATTGGATTATGTAGGTGTAAAAGCGCCACAGTTCTCGTTCCATCGCTTGCTGAACGCTGACCCGGTATTGGGCGTTGACATGGCATCAACCGGAGAGGTTGCCTGCATTGGTGAGAATTTCGGTGAAGCCATCCTGAAATCGATGCTTTCTGTGGGATACACTATTCCAAAGAAGAACGTATTGATTTCATCAGGTCCGGCACGCTCAAAACTGGAAATGCTGAACAGCGCCCGTCTGTTGGTCAGCAAAGGCTATAATATTTTTGCAACAGAAGGGACACACCGGTTCCTTCGCGAGAATGGGGTAGAATCAACCATGCTTCACTGGCCGGACGAGCTGGATCAACAGCCAAACACCATTGAATATTTGAGTAACAAGAAAATTGATTTGGTTGTCAATATTCCGAAGAATTACACGAAACGCGAGTTGAGCAACGGATACAAAATCCGCCGAAACTCCATTGACTACAACGTGCCATTGATTACCAATGCCCGTGTGGCGAGTGCATTCATTAGCGCTTTCTGCAAATATGCACCTGAAGATATTAGCATTAAACATTGGGGTGAATATTAATAATAAGGTACAAGAACTAAAATAAAAAATCCTGCCTTCCGAGCGGGATTTTTTATTTGTTCATCTTAATGTTTTTACTATCTCTATAAGAATTTAACGAGCAATGGTCTTTTCTGATACAGCCGGAAGCTGTACAAAGAATGTAGCCCCTTTCCCTTCTTCACTTTCTGCCCATATCTTTCCCTGATGCTTTTCAACAAATTCTTTGCACACAACCAATCCAAGACCACTACCAGTATCTGTTCCAAATTTTGCGGAACCGTTTTTATCAAAATTGTCAAACAGCTCACTTAATTTTTCCGAAGAAATCCCTTTGCCTTCATCTTTTACTCTTACGGTCACATATTGCTCTTTCTGATTGGAAATAGCGTAAACATCAATATCTCCGCCATTTGGTGAAAACTTGATTGCATTATAGATCAGGTTTCTTAGTATCGTACGAAGCATGTTTAGATCAGCAGTTACCATCAGCTTATCAGAAACACGATTTGAAAGATGGGTATTTTTCCCGTTACCCAATCCTGCAACGTTTTCAAAAACGTATTGGACAATGTCATGTAGATTCAATTTTTTTGGGTCGAATGATGCACCTTTTTTCTGCAAGGTTGCCCAATCAAGTAAATTATTCAGCAAATTATTTGTTTGATCCGCCGCATAATAGATCTGTTCGATATATCTCTGCAAAACATCTTCTTCAATTTGATCCAAATTTTCTTTAATCAATTCGCTGTATCCAAGGATACCATTAAATTGATTTTTTAAATCATGGGCAATAATGCGAATTAGCTTATCTTTCGTTTCATTCGATATTTTTAAGTTGACTTCGCTTTCCTTCAAAGCTTCTTCCACCTCTCTTTTTCCAGTATTATCTTTAACGTATGCAATTATACGGCGCTTGCCATTTAGCTTGATGAATTTCGTATTGATTTCTGTTGGGAAAACAGTTCCATCCTTTTTGATGTTTTCATACTCCATGTATGAATCGCTTGTTGTCATTTCTTTCGAAATAATTTCAGGTAGTTCCCGACTTAATTCAGAAGGAACAAGATCTTTTATCGAAAGTTTTAACAACTCTTCTTTGGTGTATCCAAACATCTTTTGTCCACTGACATTGCAATCCAAAATATCGCCTCGCTCATTTTCGATGAAAATACCATCCAACGAAAGATCAATCAATGTTCGCAGATTCCGCTCACTGTCCTTTAATTTCCTGGTTTGATTATAATTTTTGATTAACAAATCGGAAAGGAAAGAATTCTTCTTTTTCCCGACATCTGAAAGCATTACAAAAACCCGCTGAACAATTTCATTTGGGGTTATAGCTTCTGTTGAAGCTCCATTATTCTGAGACATTGCCCAGTCGAGCAAATTTTCGAAGACTTCGTTTGTTTGCCCAGCTGCTGAATAAATCTGATCCGTATATTCCTTAATGGCTTTTCGGTTCAGTTGATCAACATTTTCCTTCACAAGCCCGTAATAGTCCTGAATGTTACTAAACTGGTTTTTTATTTCATCTGCAATAATTGTCTGGAACTTTTCCCTTGTTTCATTCAAATCTTTCAATTTGATTTCACTTCTCTCTAACTCTACCTCTAACCTCGCCTTTTCCGTTTGATCCTTTACGTAAAGAATCAAATGGCGTTGATCTTCCAAATCAATATATTTCAGGGTTACTTCAGTCGGGAAAATTGTTCCGTCCCTTTTAACATTTTCACGACTTTGAAAAACAAGACTTTTTTTCTCTTCTTCAAGAGCAATCTGCGACAAAAATTGTCTGAGTTCCGTAGGAACAAGGTCTAAAATTGATAATTGAAGCATTTCTTCTTTTGAATAACCGAACATCTTGTGTCCTTTGATGTTACAGTCCACAATTTCGCCTTGCTCATTTTCAATGTAAATCCCGTCCGAGGATAGATCAATTAAGGTTTGAAGTTTCTTCTCGCTTTCTTTTAATTTACTACTTTGGAGGTTGTTCCTGTATAATAAAATACCAACTAAAATACCACATCCACCTCCAAGCAATAGACTTATTGAAATCCCCAGCAAATAGGTATCAACATAGGTGGCTAAAGACTGATATCCATTAAGAAACAGTAACAACACAAAGCTCCCGATCAGAAAAGATATGGCTACATACCTCGCCCGCGATGCCCAACGAATCGTCATTTTGTATAAATTTTAATCACTTAATGTTGTATCCCCGCAATTTTGTAGAATTAGGATACAACACGAATAGTGAAAAATTCTTCATACAAGTTATGAAAAAAAAGTAATAGAAAAAACAGGGAGAAAATTATTATTCAACATGATAGAATCCCCTTCAATCAATGCATTAATCGAGCGACAATCGAGTAGGTAGAGGGATTACTCCCTCGCCCTCTCATATACTTGCATAAACATTTTGATTTATGCTCCGCATTGAATGGCTAACATCGTGATAATGGGTTCTGCCCTAAATACTCTCTGGCTTTTACTCAATAAATCTGCTGTCCTTAATATGAGAGTTAGATTTTATCTAACACCACCGCAAAGTTAGCGCAGCAGATGGAGCTTTTTCTCAAAGGTATCGATCACGATTAATTTTATCATTGAATTCCTCTGAGTACAAACTAACGACACCACCACACATGCTCTCGCACGTGGCGAATTCAGTTAATAGTTTAACTTCTCGTAATTTAATGACAAATTAAATAAATTTTGTTCTCTAAACCATTCGTTTCCCATTGCTTGATGCATTTGTGGAGCTGCCGACTTGCGCCACCATCCCACACCTGATAAAGCGATTATCCAAGACTGATAGGTGACAACACCGTGCTTCTTTAGGAAGCGTACTAAACCTATCGCTCGTTTTGTTTGCTTTATTCTAAAACATCGTAGTTTCCTTCGAATCCAGGCATCTAAATCTCGAAATAACGTTTTGCTTTTAGTGTGTTTGAAATATTCAAACCAACCTCGAAGCTTTGGGCTTAATTCGGAAATAACCTGCTCGAAGCTTACTCCTCTTTTACGTTTTGTAATCTTCTGAATGGAAGTCTTGAAGTGTGCTACGTTGGCTTTAGAAATGATTAAATCACCACTCTTTAAAATGGTGGACCCAGTAGTGATGTTTTATAAACCTCACAAACCACGCTCTTTTCTTCATTCACTTTAAGCTTTAGCTTGTTGGTAATAAACTCACTGATGGATTCCTTTACTCTTTCGCCTGCTTTATGACTTCGTACATAAATGCTGAAAGCATTAGCATAGCGAACAAAACAATGACCTCTGTTTTCAAGTTCCTTATCTAATTCGTCTAATACAATATTCGATAATAAGGGTGATCGGGGCTACCTTGCGGTGTTCCTTTTAAGCGTTGTGACATTAAGCCTCCTGATAAAATACCACTTCGCAGATACTTCTTTTTCAATCGAAGTAGAATCCTGTCCTCTACTTTTGTCGACAATTAGTACAGCAAACGGTCGTGGTTTACTTCATCGAAAAAGCTTTTCATATCCATATCAACAACAACGTCTCTTCCCTCTGATACGTATTCGCTTGCCTTTTGCAATGCCATGTGGGCATTGCGCCTGGGGCGGAAACCATAACTCTGGTTTGAAAATTCTCGCTCGTAAATCGGACTTAACACTTGGGCAATTGCTTGCTGGATTATCCTATCTGTTACTGTAGGGATACCAAGCTTACGTATTCCTCCTTTGGGTTTGGGTATTTCAACCTGCTTAACCCCTTGTGGTTGATAGTTTCCTCGCTGCAAGTCATTTGTAAAAAATCGCCCTTTTCAATAAAACGATCTGCAAACTTTCCTGTTGGCATTTGGTCTATTCCTGCTACACCTTTGTTCCTTTTTACCTGCTTGTAGGCTTGTTTTAGGTTGTGTGATGAACAAACTGTTGTCATCAAATTTTCCGTTAAGGCTCGTCCTCGTTGTCCCGCTTTATTTATTTGCCTCGCCTGTCCTGCTTTTGCCTGGTGTACGTCCTTACATGGCGCTGACAGGCAAATAGCATTCTGCTTTTGTTCAACGAACAAATCTTGCTGATATGCTGTTACTTGCCGATGCTCCATAAATAAAAGTTCTTACTGACTGATCCTTATATTAACTAATTCAGTCCTTCGCCTTGTGTTCCCCAAACACGGCTACCAGGACTTCTGCTGACTTCTCAATCTTACCTCTATTTTGACCTTTAGCCGTTTGTTACCGCTCGGTGTGTCGCTGTTGCAACAGGTGTTGAGACCTCTCGGAATAAGGTCGTAATCTTTCATTGCGTATTGCCTGATTTACTTTATGGTTTTACGGTTGATTTTTGGGCGTTCCCAATCTATAGCTCGGTTGCCCCACCAAATAAGCCTTATATCAGATTTCTGTTCGTCAATACTTCAATTTTGCTAATGGCTTCTTTCAGATTTGTAGTTGCCTACAACACCCTTGCCATTCGCTAACGCTTTCTTTAAACTCGGCGCGCACAAGGACTTCCACCTCACATGACTATTACCATGCCCGACATACTAAAAAAACCCGATCAAATTGTGCATTGACCGGGTTGATCTTATGTGCAATTTTCTGTTAACTTAACTTATGAATAACCAAACCCGAGCGCAGCTTCGGTTCAAACCAGGTTGTTTTTGGCGGCATGATATTGCCACTGTCCGCAATATCAATCAATTGTTGCATCGATACCGGGTACAGTGCAAAGGCCACTTTCATCTCACCGCTATCAACTCGTTTTTTCAGTTCGCCCAACCCCCTGATTCCGCCTACAAAATCGATTCGTTTTGAAGTTCGTAAATCTTGAATATCCAGAATCGGCGCCAACAATTGATTGGAAAGGATGGTGACATCCAACACACCAATCGGATCAGAATCATCATACGTTCCCTCTTTGGCGTTCAGTTTATACCATTCGCCTTCCAGGTACATACTCATCTCGTGTAATTGAGTTGGCTTGTAAATTTCAGCACCCATTTTTTTAAGTTCGAAACCCGCTGATAATTTAGACAGAAAATCGTCCGTTGACAAACCATTCAAATCTTTCACTACGCGGTTGTAATCGATAATCCGTAATTGATTATCCGGGAAATGAACAGCCATGAAATAGTTATATGATTCGTTGCCGGTGTGATTCGGATTCTGCGCTTTTTTCTCCAACCCGATGCGGGCAGCAGCAGCCGTCCGGTGGTGACCGTCGGCAACGTAAGTTGCCGGAACTTTGGAATCGAACAGCTTTTCAATTTCCTGATTCAACTCAGCATCATTAATCGCCCAGAAATGATGACCAAATCCATCTTCAGCGACAAAGTCGTAATCGGCTTGTTTATTTTTCACCACCGATTCAACGATGGCGTCAATTTCCGGAACGGCTTTGTACGAAAAGAAAACCGGCTCAATGTTGGCGTCCAGATAACGGGTCAAGATCATACGGTCTTCTTCTTTGTCGGGTCGTGTCAACTCATGTTTTTTAATGATACCGTTGTGGTAATCATCACAAGCTGCGGCACCAACAATACCATGTTGGGTACACCCATTCATGGTTTGAGCATAGATGTAGTATTTGGCATCTTCGTCCTGAACCAGCCAACCTTCTTGCTGAAACTTTTTAAAATTATCAACTGACTTATTATAAACTTCTTCCGAATGTATATCCGTTCCCGGTGGACAGTCAATCTCGGCACGCGTAATATGCAGCAATGAGTTTGCTTTTCCATCAGCCATCTGCGCGGCTTCTTCCGAGTTCATTACATCATAAGGAAGACAAGCTAAGTCTTCAATAATTTTCTGAGGAGGACGAAGTCCTTTAAAAGGTTTTATTACAGCCATTTTTAGTTTATTTCTTTAAATAATTAGGATCGATTTCATCAAAATACCGGCGAATTTACAATTGATAATTCAGACGAACACGAATAAACTGCAAAAAGTCAGTTTTGACGATTTTATATCAATTGGCAACGTACTGCGATGACGATCCCAACACAGTGTATCAAGCACCCAGAATCGAGAATCAATCATCAAGTACCTCATTTGTTTACCCGGAATGTATCGTCTCCTTCTTCCATGAATGCAACAATTTGATCTGCAGCTGCCACTCCCGCATTGATGTTTGCCTCAGCTGTTTGTGCTCCTATTTTCTTGGGTGTGAAATAGCATCGATCAACAAAATCCTTTTCGAATTGTTTGGCGCAATCCGGCGCAATGTCTGACAAAAATTTTACATCGGTCCGCTCACTCATAAACCGGCAAAGGTCATCTTCATTGATCACTTCTTTGCGGGCCGTGTTGATCAGGATAGCGTTCTTTTTTAAATGCTTCAGTATTTCCGTACTCACGGATTTTATGTGTTCGCCCAGGGCAGGCACATGGATCGAAATAATGTCAGAAGTAGCGTATAACTCTTCCAATGATTTGGTGACTTCGAGGCCTTGTGATGCCGCTTGTCCCTTGCTGTAGCGTGTATACACTTTCACCTGCATACCGAAACCACGGGCAATTCGATGAACATTTCGGGCAACGTATCCGTAGCCATGCAATCCCAAAGTGCGCCCACGTAGCTCGCCTCCTGGTTTTCCATTAAAAAATTCACGAATGCCAAACAATGCCAGACCAATCGCCAGCTCAGCCACAGCGTTTGAGTTTTGTCCGGGCGTATTCATCACGCAAATGCCTTTTTCTTTGGCAAAGTTGGTATCTACATTGTCGTAGCCGGCGCCTGCACGAACAATAATTTTCAACTGGGTTGCTGCTTCAATCACTTCCTGATCTACGCGATCACTTCGAATAATAAGAGCTTGGGAATCTGCAACTGCTTTGAGCAGTTCTGTTTTAGAAGTGTAGCTTTCAAGTAAATGTACCTCGTAGCCTGCTTTTTCAAAAATTTCACTCATTTGAGCAACCGCGGCCGATGCGAATGGTTTCTCTGTTGCAATTAATACTTTCGTCATTTTATTCAAAATTTAAGGTTAAAAATA
>DATFMO010000444.1:0-4090 GCA_035266925.1 Sunxiuqinia sp.
GAATCCATTGTTCACGTTGTTCACGCGTGCTTCGGTAGATGGGCTCTACCATTTTTATCTTGTAATTTTCTGCAAAAGGAAGTTCCATTTCTGTTTGTTTTTAATAAGAAAAAAGCATTGTCTTATTTGGTACAAATCAGAAATGGAATGCGTCTCGGTTCTTGATATTTTTAAATTTGTGTTTCAGCACGCCGGTTATCTTTTAAAAGATTGCGTACTTGCAAAAGTAAAAGTTATTGACGCCAAAAAGTATTAAATCTGTCAGGTTTGACTTTATTTGTTCTCCAACTCCAAAAACCATTTCAAGCTAGCCAATCCGAAAGGTAAAATGCCTGAAGTGTGGCTCACACCGGGCATGGTAACCAGTTGAATTTTGTCACCACTGACGCCAAGGTCAGTAAAGTCCTTATATAGATTTTGAGACATCTCGATTGGAACAACCGGATCGGCATCACCATGATACAGCCGGGTTGGGGTTGAGAGATTCCAGGCTTTCACGCTGTTGTTTTTGAACGCTGTTTGAATCGATTGGTAGTCAGGATTAGCTTGAAATCCAGTTCGGAACGCTGGTTGAAGTAAGTCAGCGATGTTGGTGGTGAGCTGTGCATTAATTTCTTCACCGGTGTTTGTGCCATTGAACAAGGCGGGAATTTCACTGGCATAGGGTTCGGCAAAAACGTCACTCAGTGGGTTGGTAAATTGCCCATGCGTAGAGTAGGCATCCATCAGGTAGGCGATGAAATAAGGCATTGGGTAGGTGTCTGCGCTGGCAAACATGAAATTCAGATAGTTCAAATTGTAGGGGCCTGCACCACAGGAACTGGCTTTTAGGTTGTAGCCCGCCAAGCCATTTTGTTCAATTTCAGATTGTAGTTGCATGGTCGCCCATCCGCCCTGGGAATAGCCCATGATGTACAAATCGTCGTTCAGCCCTGCTGCAACTTTATCCTGGCTGACGAACTCCCGGGTGGCTTTGAGAATATCAACCAGGCAAGGCACGGTATTGTCTTTTTCTAAGTAAGGGTGCAATACCTGTTTTGAAGCTCCAAAACCCGGATAATCGGGAATGACAACCACAAATCCCATGGTGGAAACGCTTTCCAAAACCTGAAACAATTGATTGCCTGAATCTTCCGTTGGCGCTTTACTGTATTCGACATTCGTTCCATTTTGGAAGCACAAAACCGGGTATTTGCCGGCATTGTTAGGGACACAAACCAATCCGGACACCGTTAAAGCACTGTCCTGAAACGTTGTGTTGTAGGTAATTTTATATACAGTGGCATCAGTTTGGATATAGGCGCTCAAACCTTTGGCATCGTCATATTGGGTCCCCAGCGCACTAAATACAAACTGGGTAGGTGCCTGGGTAATTGTTGATGACTGCTCATCAGACTGCAGGTAAGTGAACTGCGGTTGATCCGGCACCGGATCGTTGTTCTTGTTACAAGAACTAAAAATGACGGTCAATAAAAGTGCTACAATTAGGAGCTTGTTATTTTTATACCAACTGTTTTTCATCGTTTTATATTTGAAGGTTGTTGTTTGTTATTTTTTAAATCCAAGTTCAGCAGCCGAATTTCGTAAAAAATCCCGTGTGAAAAAGTCCTGGTCTACAATTTTATCGTTCCAAATCATGATGTCCAAATCGATGCATCGTGGGCCAAATTTTTTTTCAGAACGATCACGTCCCATGCGATCCTCCACTTCTTTCAGGTAATTATTCAATTGTTCCTGCGTCCATCCTGTTTTTATTTTTACCGCACCATTGGTGAACTCAGCTTGATTAGTGATCCCGATGGGTTTGGTTTTAACCATTTCCGACACCTGCAAGATATGAACATCTTTCCCAAGAATCTGCAGAGAACGTGTTATGTTTTCTTCAGCATGAATATTCGATCCGATTCCAATGATACAAGTGTTCATCGTTTGGCTTCCATTTCAAAAGATACTGATTCCGCAAATCGAAGCGCATGTGGCTTGTCAACTTCCACTTTCGCCCAGGTCACGCGTTCATCTTCCATAATCATGTCCAACAATTTCTGGGTCAATACTTCAAGCAACTTAAAGCGTCCTTCCTGCACAAAGGCAATTATTTTTTTTGTGATCACTTTGTAGTCGTATATGCCATCGGGCTCGTCTGATTGCAGCGCTTCCATTGGTATTGAGACTTCAATTTCCAGCTTAATAATAACATCTTGTTTATTCACCAGTTCTTCCGGATTAAAACCAATAAAGGTTCGCAGCAATAAATTTTTAACTTTTATTCGTGCCATGTTTATTCTGTATTTCCAAGGTTTTCACCGCCATCAGCAAAAAGTAACTGGCCGGTCAGGTGATCGTTTTCTAATATATAATCCAAACTTTTAAGAATAGGTTCCAGTCCTCCGGGTTTTTTCATGGGAATTTTTTGCGCCAGATCCCATAAATAGCCTTCATCTTTGTCTTCAGGAGGCAGCGTAACACCTGGTGCAATGGCATTTACACGAATATTTGGGGAAAATTCAAGCGCTGCCATTTTGGTTAAATCCCACAATGCTTTTTTGGAAAGTGAATAGGCGGCGAAGTTTGATTTATTGGTTGTGATCCGGGTATCTACAAAATTAATGATCACACCTGTTTTACATGCTTTGGCGTAATCACGGCTCAATAAAAACGGTGCTAAAAAGTTGACGGTCATTTGGCGATCCAACAGGTTGAGCTCCGTTTCTTTCAACGATGAAGGCTCAAATACAGACGCATTGTTAACCAACAAATCAATGCCTTCAAATTCCTCAATAACAGCCGGGATCAATTGTTGTACCTCGTTGGCATTGCCCAGGTCAGCTTTGAATATTGCGAAATGGCTTTGCGGGAATTGCCTTTGTAACTCTTCTTTCAACGTATTGGCAGCTTCGGCCGACGAATGGTAATGGAGTGCAATATTCCATCCTTTGGAGGCCAGATGTGTCGATAGCGTTTTTCCCACTCGCTTGGAAGCACCTGTTATTAAGGCTGTTTTTTTGTGTGGTTGGTTTTTGCTATTCATGGGCTGGATTGAAATATTCAGCTAATTATTTATAAAACAAAACTAATTTATGGAAACAGTTTAATGGGTTCGAAGTTTTTATAAAACCTGTGAAATAAAGGTAGGTAATTTCTATTAGACTGAAAATTCACTGTTTCATTGTTTTTGAAATTTAGCAGACTACTTAAAATAAAAATTTCTAATTGGTGCCAGGGGAAGACCTATCTTCAACGTTGACACGAAAACGACATCAGTATAAAATCAAAAGACTGGCTTAGGCGTAATTGAATTTGAATTGCAGGGAGTGATATGGATTGGAACGAATTTATTATTAACCCTAAAATAAAATGTATGAAAAAGCGGAACTTTTGCTCAGTTTATGCCCTCAATACTTCAGTAGAAACAGAACTAAGGAATTGGAAACAGCAAAATTGACTTTTGCAATGTTTGGTTAATACATAGTTATCTGGTTGATTATTAGTTTTATGCATATTTTATGTCGACATCATTGTGAGCTTGTATGTTTTTTGCTGTATAAACTGTAAGTGTTTTAAGGGTATGCCAAAAATTAATATGCAGTCAAGGAAATTATGTTTCACAACACTATTGTCTCTCAATTTTTTAAAATGATCTTTGTGTAATTAATAATATTGTTTTTAAATTTAGTGGCTCGAATTTTACTTGTGGAGTCAAGCAACCACTCAAAAAAACAGGGCGGATCTGAAAAGCCATACGAGTAGGGCAATTAAAACATTAAATTATGAAAAAAGCAATTAAAGGAGCGCTTATTTTATTTTCGATTGCATTATTTTTTACAAGTTGTGCTGCTGTGAAAAGCCCACTATTGGGAAGTTTGTATACTGATGTTAAAGCACCAGTTGCAGTAACAAGTAACAGTAACTCAAGTAAAGTTGGTTCTGCAGAAGCAACTTCAATTTTAGGACTTGTTGCAACCGGAGATGCCAGTATTGAAGCCGCAGCAAAATCAGCCGGCATTACCAAAATTCATCATGTAGATGAATATTCCACTAGTATTTTGGGTGTTTATGCTACATACACAGTATATGTTTATGGAGAATGATT
>DATFMO010000445.1:0-6517 GCA_035266925.1 Sunxiuqinia sp.
ATCTTCGATCCGAACTTCTGCCCGACAATGCCACCGCCGATTTCCTCCGGAATAAGGGTTTCCAAATCGGTAAATTTAACTTGTTGTTTCTTGAAGGCTAGCTGCACATCACCAACGGATCCGTTACGGTGTTTGGCAACAATAATTTCGGCTACTCCGAGGAGCGAGTTTCCACTTTCGTCCTCAGTGATCCCGTAATATTCGGGACGGTGAATAAACAGCACCAAGTCGGCATCCTGCTCAATCGCTCCCGATTCACGCAAGTCAGAAAGCTGGGGTCGCTTCCCTTCGCGTGATTCCACAGAACGGTTCAACTGCGACAGGGCTAAAATTGGAACATCTAACTCTTTGGCAATGGCTTTCAACGAACGGGAAATCATACTCACTTCCTGCTCACGACTTCCGCGTCCGGCATCGCCAGCGGTCATCAACTGCAGGTAGTCAACGACGACCACGCCAATATTATGCTGCATTTTTAGTCGCCGGCATTTGGCACGGAACTCAAAAATGGACAATGCAGGTGTATCATCAATAAAAAGAGGTGCCTCTTCCAACACATTCAATTTCCGGTTGAAATGCTCCCACTCCCAGTCGGCCAAACGACCATTTTTAATTTTTTCAGATCCCAGTTCGGTTTCCGCAGCAATCAAACGATTGACCAACTGAACCGACGACATCTCCAGCGAAAATACGGCTACCGGAACTTGGTGTTCAACAGCCATGTTACGGGCCATGGAAAGAACGAAAGCAGTCTTTCCCATCGCCGGACGAGCTGCGATAATCACCAGGTCAGTTTTCTGCCACCCCGATGTCATCCGGTCTAAAGCAGTAAAACCACTGGGCGCACCACTCAATCCATCATCCCGCTTTGAAGCCTCCTCAATCAACATCGCTGCTTCTTTCAGAATGGGCTTGATGGGCAGGGTTTCTTTCTTGATGTTTCCTTCAGCAACTTTAAACAAAGCTGTTTCAGAAAAATCAATCAGATCATCCACATCCATGTTGTCATCGTAAGCTTTCCCCTGAATTTCAGAGGAAACACGAATCAATTCACGTTGAATGTATTTTTGTGCAATGATGCGGGCATGAAATTCAATGTGTGCAGCCGAAGCCACTCGGCTGGTCAACTGGGTAATATACAACGGTCCGCCAACAACATCCAGCTCATTGAGGTCTTTTAATTGTTGCGTCACCATTAACAAATCGACCGGTTTTTCATGCGTCGACAGGTATTTGATCGCCTCAAAAATCTTCTTGTGTTCTTCTTTGTAAAAGCTGTCGGTATCAATAATATCAGCCACCGTGACATAGGCATCGCGTTCCAGCATCAGGGCTCCCAACACGGCTTCCTCAACGTCAATTGCCTGTGGTGGCAACTTGCCATACTGGGCATTTATTTGTTCAACGGTGGAAAATTTGTTATTGCTTTTTCTCTCTTGAGCCATACTCCGAAATACGATCTAATTGGTTTTCAATTCTTTCTCTATCAACAATCTGTAGAATGAGCGAACTTTAAAGGTAAAAAAAATCGAAGACCATCCCATTCCTCAAATTTGATAGTTATCAACAAATTCATTTCAGGCCATCCTGAATAATTTGGGTGATAATTTCTTTCAGTTCCTTTCCCATCGCTTCAACTTGCTGAGGGATAAAACTGGTTGCCGTCATTCCGGGAGTTGTGTTAACTTCCAGAAAATAGAATTTGTCGTTTTTCAAAATAAAATCAACGCGTGCAATACCTTTGCATTTGCACAACTCATAGATTCTGGCGGACAAATTCTGGCACGTTTTTGTAAATTCCGATGAAATGCGAGCTGGCGTAATTTCCAGTGTTGCTCCTTTTGTGTACTTGGATTCAAAATCGAAAAATTCATTTTTAGGTATGATTTCCGTGACTGGGAAAACCACCACTTCTCCGTTCAGACGAGCAAGGCCACAAGTGACTTCCAGCCCATCGATAAATTCTTCCACCAAGGCATCTTTGCTTTCCACCCAAGCTTTTTCAATGGCTTCTGCAAGTTGTCCTTTCGACTTTACTTTAGTAATTCCAAAGCTGGATCCTCCGGCATTGGGTTTCACAAATACCGGCAAGCCAAGTTCGGCCACCAGCTGATCAACATCGATCGAATCACCTTTTGTCAATTGAATGGACTTAGCCATTGTGATGTTGAAGGTTTTTAGAAAATTACTGCAGAAAAATTTATTGAATGTTAAGGCTGAAGACTGAACATCACAAGTTGAATACGGAATCTTCATCAGGTCGAAATAGCCTTGCAAAATGCCATCTTCGCCCGGCGTTCCATGAATGGTGATGTAGGCAAAATCAAACCGGATGGTTTCGCCATTGTATTGAACGCTAAAATCCTGCTTGTTGATGTCAGCGACATGCTTTTCGTCAACTACCAACTTCCAATCGGCCCCTTTCATTTCAACCATCCACGGCTGAAACAAAGTAGTGTCAACCGCCTGATAGATATTCTTACTACTCATAACGGAAACCACAAATTCCGAAGAATCGCCTCCGTAAACAACAGCAATATTCCTTTTCATCGTTTAAAAAATTCCAAAATCCATGTTTCAAATTCCAAATTTCCACAAGAACAAGGTTCCTGCTGGCGGTCACGACATGTCGTGACCCTACTCAACGGTCAATTTCCTTCATTTCAATCGACAACAGAAATCGGTAACTAAATAAGTCATAACTAAGTCAAAAATGCCAACCTTATTTAAGGATCGTCAACCAATGACCAGTGACCCATGTACAATTTATTGATCAATATTTCGGTTTGAAATATAATCACGCCATTTTTGGATGGCCTCCTGCATATCAGCCGGGAGTTCTGAATCAAACAGCATTTCTTCACCAGTTGTTGGATGCACAAATCCCAGCATTTTGGCATGGAGCGCCTGGCGCGGCAATATCTTAAAACAGTTATGTACAAACTGCTTGTACTTCGCAAAAGTGGTTCCGCGCAAAATCTGGTCGCCACCGTAAGTATCATCATTAAATAGCGGATGCCCAATGTATTTCATGTGGACACGGATCTGGTGCGTGCGACCCGTTTCCAGCTGGCATTCAACCAGGTTGACGTAGCCCAGTTGTTCGAGTACTTTGTAGTGAGTCACTGCCGATTTTCCATGTTCACCCTCCGGATAAACGGTAAAAACCTGGCGATCCCTTTGACTTCTACCAATGCTTCCTTCAATAGTTCCTGATGGTTCTTTCAGGTTTCCCCAGACCAGCGCCACATATTTGCGTTTGGTCGTCTTCTCAAAAAATTGAAGCGCCAACTTATTTTTGGCATGTTCTGTTTTGGCTACCACCATCAACCCCGAAGTATTTTTATCAATGCGATGCACCAGTCCCGGACGCGGATCTTCGCTATTAAACAGCGGCAAATCCTTGAAATACCAAGCCAGCCCATTCACTAAAGTTCCAGTGTAATTGCCATGCCCGGGATGCACAACCAACCCGGGTTGTTTGTTAAGCACGATCAACTGGTCATCTTCGTAGATAATATCAAGTGGAATTTCTTCGGCAATGATTTTCAACTCGTGACGCGGATAATCCATCACAATCGCCACTTCATCGCCCGGTTTCACCTTGTAACTTGACTTAACGGCCATGCCATTCACCAAAATATTACCGGCATCAGCAGCCGCCTGAATCCGACTTCGCGATGCATTTTCAATACGGTTCACCAAGTATTTATCAACCCGAAGCATCTTCTGACCGGGATCGACTTCCAGCTTGTAATGTTCATACATGCCATTGTCTTCCTGATCTTCCTGATCTTCAAAGTCGTTATTTTCTTCTTCTATCATTGAGTCTAATCTTTTGGGCTGACGTCATTCAATTTTTTTTCGTTGACGGTGAGCCATACATCAATCGATGTTCCCTGTTCTATTTTTGCGCCCGGCGTTGGTTCCGGTTTTTGCTGCCAAATCATGGCATTCAAACTGTCTTCCCGTGTTTCAAACGAATCATCGTAAATCACCGCACCAACGTTGAGATAGGAAGCCGCGAGCAATTGATTTGCCTGATCGAACCGGACGCCAATCAGGTTGGGAATTTCGGTTTTTTCGCCAAACCGACTTTGTCCAACTGTTAAATCAATATTAGATCCTTTATTCACCAAGTCTCCTTCTTTGATTGGTTGTCCATTCAGCTTTTGATCCAAAACCAGGTTAGGAAATTCAGAGGGTACGTAATCCACATTGCCCACTTTCAGCCCATAACTCATCATCAGGTTCAAAGCCTGTCGGTAGGATACATCGGTCAGTTTTGGCATAGCAATCTGCTCAGGTTTCCGGGCGCAGATGGTTAGAAAGATCGTCCGCCCTTCTTTGACATGAAATCCGGCTTCCGGAACCTGGTCAATGATACTTCCCGGTTCAGCCTCTTTCACATACAACGAATCGGTAATTTTATAGCGGAGCTGCTCCTCTTTGATCTTCTGCTCTACTGTGTCGATGGGCATTCCTGCAAAATCAGGAACGGCAAACGATTCGCCGTGATGGGTGTAAATCCGTAATGCGAAGGTGGTTCCCAACAATAATACAGCCGCAACTCCTACTGCAATCAATACATTCAGCCAGAACGCCTTACTGACCAGATAGCCTTTGAAACTCATAAGACAATGTGTTTGTTTTTCTTAGAAAACAAAAATAGCTTAAATATTAGTATGTGAAAATGGAAATAAAAATTAAGGAGGAGCTAAATTGGCTTTCATTTGATTTCGGCAAGCGACATGAACAAAAAAGAAGGAGAATATAAATGAAAATGCTGAAGCAATTACGAGTCATTAAGAACGGCTGAATGAGGAATTCGGAATTGTTTGACAACTGATTAAGGATCGAATACCATAAAGTTTGCAACCACTTTAAACACAAAAAGGTAAAGAATAGCTATTCTTTACCTCTCATGTATTTAATATTTTTCGAGTTCTATCGCTTAACGCTTGTGGCGTGGCTCGTCAGAAACAGTCAGCTTCTTCCGTCCTTTAGCACGACGTAGTTTTAATACTTTACGACCGCTGACAGAAGACATTCTTTCGCGAAATCCGTGCTTATTTCTGCGCTTTCTGTTTGATGGTTGAAATGTCCGTTTCATTTGTTATCTATTTTTTGATGTAATATACTCTCGCTCAAATTGGACTGCAAAAATAATCCTTTTTTACTTCCATCCAAAATATTACATCAAATTTTGAAAGAATTTTGAATTCCATTCAACATCTCAGAAAATCAGTAGACCGAAGCGTTCCAAATCATAATTTCTCCACTTGTGACGGACTCATGCCAAACCGCACTTTAAAGCGTTTGCTAAAATAACTGGCATCGGTAAATCCGGATTGAAAAGACACTTCGCCAACTGAAAATTTGCCAGTTTTCAACATACTCTTGGCCTTGTTCAATCGGTATTCTTTGACAAAATCAATGGGAGACAGCCCGGTCAATCCTTTCAGCTTGTCAAAGAATTTACTGCGCCCCATGCCCACTTGCTGGTGAATCACGCTGATTTTAAAATCCGGCTTGGTCAGATTGGCTTCAATAATATCCCGAACTTGATTCAAAAATTCGGCATCCGGGTCGGTGATGGACAGATCATGCGCAATCTCTTCATCACTGATCTGTTGCGCATAGCGTTCTCGAAGCAGTATCCGCTGGTGCATCAAGTTCTGCAATTGCGCTTTCAGCTGCTCATTATTGAACGGTTTGGTCATGTATGCATCGGCGCCATAACGTAACCCTTCAATCTTGCTTTCAACCGACGATTTCGCCGTCAGCAACACGACTGGAATGTGACTGGTATCAAAATTATTTTTTATTTGTTCCAACAATTGAATGCCATCCATCACGGGCATCATCACATCCGAAAGAATCAGGTCCGGTTGTTGCTGAACGGCTTTATCCATTCCCTCCTCCCCATTGACAGCTTCCTCAACTATGTATTCGTCTGCAAGTTGCATTCGTAGAAATGTTCGCAGTTCTGAATTGTCCTCTACCACCAAAACAATCGGCTTGTTCTTCCTATTTTTGCCAGAAAGTGCCGTCATTTTGTGGCCATTCCGATTCTGTTTTTTCAGGGCTGCTGTTTCTTGCTGTGGTATCGATTCCAGCTCAATTGTGAAGGTGGCGCCTCCCCTTTTCGCAGGATGATAGCGAAGTCTTCCACCATGTAGTTCCACCAAATCGCGTGACAAAGCGAGACCAATTCCAGTTCCTGTGTAATCCTCCAGACCCGAATGATGATGACTGGAGAAAATCGTGAACAACGATTCTTCCTGGTTTTTTGGAACGCCAATGCCCGAGTCTTTCACTTCAATTTGTACTTTCCTTTCTCCGGAAAGCTCTCGAACAAAAACTGTGATGGTCCCATTTTCCGGAGTAAATTTGAAGGCGTTCGACAACAAGTTGAATATTACGCTGTCCATTTTCTCTTCATCGATCCTTGCTTGAACTTGATCCGTTGAACTTTGCACCGAAAATTGTATGTTTTTCTCGGAGGCAACTTCAT
>DATFMO010000446.1:0-3655 GCA_035266925.1 Sunxiuqinia sp.
CGTAAATCAGATATTTTGCATATCATCGATTTGTACGGGCAGGACTATCCCAAATTGAAAGAACATGGTGATTTCCCAACACCTGATCAGTTAAGGTCGGTAGCCAAGCAGGGCGCGACAGCAGCTAATCCTTCGCAAGGCTGGGGGCAGCCTTCCGAAGGATCGAAATGGATCATCAGCCAGGCCAAAAAGGAAAGTGACCAACCTTTGTGGGTGCTTGTTTGGGGCGGTTTGGATGATTTGGCGCAGGCGTTGCATGATGCCCCGGAAATTGCTTCCAAAATCCGGGTTTATTGGATTGGTGGCCCGAATAAAAAATGGAGTGTAAATCCTTATCAATACATTGCCCGGAATTTTCCCGACCTGTGGATGATTGAAAACAATGCCACCTATCGGGGATGGATTATTGATGATGATGCCGCTCCTGACTATAAAAGTGATACGTTCTATCAAAAGTTTATCAAGGGGAAAGGATCATTGGGCAAAGACTTCGGCAATTATTATGGTGGTTCCATCAAAATGGGGGACACGCCATCGGTGGCGTATTTGTTGAATGGCGATCCGGATGATCCGCAGGGTGAAGGTTGGGGCGGTAGTTTTACAAAGCTCCCATACAGCGCTTTCCGCGGATTTGATAGAAATACGACATCGTCAGATACCATTCCTGTTTACAGTGTGGTAACGTGGGCGTTCAATTCCGGGGAAAATATTTCAGCGAATGAAAACCCTAAAATTTGGATCGAAATTGACGGACAGCGGATTGATGGGTTTTACGCTGGAAATGGTGTTTTTAAAGTCCGTTTTGTGCCCAAACGTATTGGCGACTGGAAATATGTTGTGAATTGTTCGGCAAAGAGCTTGCAAGGACAAACAGGTGCGTTCGTCAGCGCCAATCCCTGGCCGGGTGCCGAAAATCCTGAAAATGTCAATCTGAATAAATGGTGGAGCGACCGCCTGGAAAAAGACCTGTATTTGGGGCAATACCAAGGTGGCAAAACGGTCTCCAAATGGCGGGAGGATTTTCTCTCGGACTGGGCCAGGCGGTTCGAATGGATTACTAAATAGCAACAGCATAAAGACGAAATCAATATTTAATGATCGGAGTTTGTGATCTCTTGAACCTCATTTTTTACCAATTCAAATCGCTGAATTTGTTTTTTATCATTTTCAAAAAATATTTATCTATGAAATTTAAATTGTCATTTCTATTTTTTCTTTTTACAGCTTCACTATTATCAGCTCAGCAACTTGCTTTTCCCGGGGCTGATGGCTATGGAAAGTATGCCGTTGGTGGGCGCGGCCGGGAGGTCTACCATGTTACGAATTTAAATGACTCTGGGCCAGGGTCGTTCAGGGACGCAGTCAGCCAGCCCAAACGCACAGTTGTATTTGACCTCAGCGGAGTCATCAAAATCAAGAGTAAAATATCCATTTCCTCCTATATTACCGTTGCTGGACAAACAGCACCGGGAGATGGGATTGTTGTTTACGGCAACGGCGTTTCCATGACCGGTTCAAATAATATAATCATCCGATATATGCGGTTTCGCGGTAGTGTTAACATGAGCAAGGGAACTTGTACGCTTGCGGCGGATCATGCCCACGATATTATTTTTGACCATGTTTCAATTGAATGGGGACGTTGGGACGATTTGCACATTAAGGAAAGTAACAACATTACACTTCAATATTGCTTGATTGGCGAGGGAATCGATCCACAACGGTTTGGCGCGTTGCTTGAACATCCAACAAACCTGACCATTCATCATTGCCTTTGGATCGACAACCAAAGCCGCAATCCAAAGGCGAAAGCAGGAATCGAACTCGTTAACAACGTCATTTACAATTGGGGTAGGATCGGGCTGGTAGGAGGACATTCTGCTGCCGATCATTTTCAGGACATCATCAATAACTACTTCATTGCCGGACCAAGTTCTTCGGATTCATTCATCGGACTATTTACCGCCACCGACCATGTCTACCAAGAGGGTAATAAGGTTGATTTGAACAAGGATGGTAAATTGGATGGTCGGTTGGTTGCCGATTCGGATTTTGCTGAAGAAAAAGCGACGGTGGTCGGCAAACGCCAAAATTCTTCACTCTCCCAGTCGTCCATCGAAACAGCCGAATCTGCCTATCTGCATGTGATGGAGCAGGCCGGAGCCTCCCTTCATCGGGATGCCATTGACACGCGTTTAATTGGTTATGCCAAATCACTTGGGAGAGCAGGCCAGATCATTAAATCGGAATCGGAAGTTGGCGGGCAACCTGCCATTAAATCGAAGAAAGGCCCTAAGGATTCGGATGGCGACGGAATTCCCAACAAATGGGAGAAAAAACACCACCTGAACTCCAAAGATTCCAGCGATGGAAAGATGATCACGGCAAGTGGATACAGTAATCTGGAAGAATATATCAATGGATTGGTAAAATAGACTGGTGACGGTTGTGTGAAATTTAATAAAATGAGAATGATCAACTGCCTTTGGCCGTCTCTTTCTGACTGGTGAAGCAGTTCGGGATGGGTTCGAAAAACAGTTGTTGACTAGGTGTGTAGTTGCTAGAAGCAAACTGGGAAAAGTATTGGAACTAAGTTTTGTAATTTGTAGATTTATGTTGTTAATAAACTCCTCATGAAATATCAAAACTATCTTCTAACCTCCGCCCTTGTTTTGGCAACAACATTTACTTACGGTCAAGACTGTCTCAAGACAATTTCAACCGAACACAAAAGCGGGTATCAAAACAAAAAACTAGAACTGACCTGTCCGTCCCACGAGGTCACCATCCAGACGGTCAAAGCTGAACATTGTGATCTCGACATCAACAATGGTGCTGACACCGACATCGCTGTCAAAATCGTTGTCAACCATCTCCCAACTGATGCCAGTTTAGACGTTCATTAGCTGCTTTTAGACTTTTTCTTAATAAATAAACCGATAACCCCAACGCAGCTGTATAGATAATTGAATAGAGTATCAAATTTGTAATATTTAAATTGATATAATCATAATAGAAAAGGCTTAGGGCATTCCAAAGAATGTGTGCTAACGACGATATAATTAAGGAATTAGTAGTGTAATACAATATACCATAGATTATTCCAGTAACTATGTAAAAAAAGATAGTATAATAACTTGCGTGATGAGGGCCGACAAATTTATCTATGTGATGAACACCGAACAATAAACTGGAAAGCAGGATAGCATAAGCAGGAGTATACTTTTTTAGGAAATTCTTTAATATTAGCCCTCTAAAAAACAATTCCTCTACAATGGGGCCAATCAGCACCATTTGTAAAGTCAACCATGGAACCCAAGGCCTTATTGCCGTCCCTGTAATTCTCAATTTTGAATTCATTAAGGATTCAAAAAATTTGTCAATTTCGAAAAGCGGACTTAAAGCAATGAACATCAACAGTACTATTTCTAACATTCTTATAACAGTCGAAAAATCCGGTATAAACAATCAATCCTTGAAGTTAATATGCGTTTTTTTTGCATACCAAAATATGAAAGGGACAAAAATTAAAACAGATAAATATAGAAAACAGATAAAGAATGGATCAGTCTTGAATGAATTCTTAAGTAAAAGTCCAGTAATTACATACAAAAACAAATAAACAATTTTAATACTAATTAGCAATAAAAGAGCA
>DATFMO010000447.1:0-13072 GCA_035266925.1 Sunxiuqinia sp.
CGATAATCCTTAATGAAGTTGTTGGGTGATTTTCCCGTTAGGGACATCATTTTTCGATACACCTGCGACTTACTGTAACCAATGTGACTTCCGAGATCTTCAACCTGCAGGTCCGGGTTTCGCCAGGTTTCTTCCAGGAAAGTCATTAAGTGATTGAGGAACTTTTCATCCGAAAGAGTCAATACCACAAACAATTCAGGATCGAGTTGAACATCCAGATTTTCTTCATGATACAGCTTCCGGACTTCAGACGAAATAAGAATGTTGGAACTGGAAATATAAAACAGTCGTTCTGCCGAGCTCACCGTATCTTCAAAAATCGGTTTGTTTTCATGGACGGGAACTCCGGCACTTATTCCTGTCTTCAAATAAATATTCGGGCAGCCCATTTGATCACTCCAGTCAGCATATTTACTGTTTATTTCAATGGCGCACAATAACGCTTGCAACAATGAAGAAAACGAAACCAGGAAGTAATTCCGTACCTGTTTCACCACCCGTCCTTCAAAACGGATAAAATCCTGATTCATCGTTTGAAGGGCTCCCTGTAATTCGATGTTCCTTTTTCCAAAATATTCTCGCAGATGAATGCAATCCTCAAAACCAGAAATCATAATCACCCGGTAGGCAGGATCATCAATAATATTCAGGCCCTCTTCATTTTTAGGATGCGGATCTTTAATTCGTCCTAAAAATGATTCAACAACTCCCGGATCAACCTCAATAATTTGATGCGGCACTTCGCCATGGGCCTGGTCATGCATCTGCTGAATAGCTTCCTTGTTAGGAGCTTCAATCAGACAAAAGGCCATCCGTCGTCTTTCATCAAACCAATACGTCAATCCACGACAATTAAATTGATGCTGAATTTTCAAATCCTGCTGGTGAAGTAAAGCCACATGTTCTGCGGTCACTTTTTCTGAAACATTATGTCGATCCATGTAGATTGGCATCGGTCAAAATTTAGGTTGGTTACAAATTCCAAAACGCAATAAAATAAAGTACAGTCCAGTTCTTGTATTTCATTTATACCTGAGAATAAGGAATTTGTTCTAAATTTCCAAAAAAGTCTTGATTGGATGACTAAATGGATGTGCAAGAAATCGTTTGTTCAAATTGATCAATGCACTACTGTGGAAAAATCACGATTGCCAGAAAGCAAAACTTACTGAGCCTCCTCTCCCACCTTTTTATCACGACAATTTTGACAAACGAGCTTGGTGACACCAATCAATACAAAAAATCCGATTCCCAAAACCAAGCGGTAATTCTGAAGTGGATTATTTTCCCAGAAACTGGCTAGTGATGCAACCAATGCTAAAAACACAATGACCAAAATAACCATTAAGATATTGCGAATGACTTTGCGCGAGTTTTTACTGATCATGAATTCTTGATTTGAGATGTTTGGTTATTATTTGAGTTTAATGTTGTTGTAAATTCACCAAGTACATTTATTCCACCTTTATCCTGAATAAACGTATAAATCGATCGATCCGAATCGGGCGGACATCTGTATTGTTTATAAAGCTGAGTGAATTTAAACATAATCTTCTACGTGACAACGTTTCGTAATAATCAAGTTTTCAACATGTATGCATGATATGAAATGTTTGTCTGGTATTCTCTGTGTATTTTGCGGTAAAAAGCACCGTTCTACGACCATGGAGGTTCCGATCGACATCGAAAAGACGAGCTTTTAATTGGACGTTTTATTATTCCTGTTGATAGCTGTGTTATTCTGTGATAACTGTGGTTAGATTGTCTTTCTGTACCCGTGAAGAATCCGCCCTGCACCGGAATGACGAGCTTGTAATTTGGTCAGATCCTTATGTCTCCGTGTCCTCTTGCGGTTAATCTACTACCCCAGCTCTCCAAAGTACTTTTTAAAGGATTTTAAGTCGGTGACAATTTTGAAATGGGAAGGTAGTTTAGGTTTGTGTTTGGCCAACTGGGCGCCGCTGACAAATACCTTTTTCCGCTTAAATGCCTGATCCATTTTATTGAGGTATTCTTCCAACTCTTCTGGTTCAATACCGTTAATGAAGGCCGTAAAAATCAGGTCGATCTTCTGTAAGCCATCAATTTTCAACAAATCTTCAAACGGAACGTTCTGCCCGAGATAAACGGTTTTGTATCCTGCTTTTAGCGCCAGGTAATTGTAAAACAACAGGCTCAATTCGTGCATCTCTCCTTCTTTCAGGAAAAATAAAACGGTGAAACGCGAATCGTGATTTTTAACTTCTGAACTAGCCTGAATCAGCAAATCGCGAGTGATGTTTGAAACGAAATGTTCCTGGGCTGGAAAGATTGATCCAATTTGCCAATAGATGCCCACCTTTTCAAAAAGCGGGAAAATAACAGACGTAAATGTATTTTCGAATCCAACTTTTTCAATTTCCTGGTTCAATAACTGCTCGAAACTTTTGTCGTCGAAATTCACCATGTGCACGATCAACTGGTCAATCAAGCCCTCTGTTGAAAGTGGCCTTTGGTTTAATTTCAACACTTCGTCGTGAATTTGCTTCGCTTCAAAATCAGCCACTTTTGAAATCTTGAAGCCATGTTTAACCAACATGGAAACGTTCAGCAATTTCTTCAATTCGTCATCACTATAAAAGCGAATATTTGTCGTTGAACGCTGTGGCTCAAGCAAATTGTATCGCTTTTCCCAAATCCTTATTGTGTGTGCTTTAATTCCCGAAAGCGTTTCCAAATCTTTTATCGTGTAATAATTCATCGACTTTGTTGTTTCAAAAATTCATGAAAATAATTTAATCTGCCTGCTAAAAACACTAAAAATAACAGCAACTGCAGTTTTTTGTTTAATATTTCAGCAAAGATAATAAACACAAGTTATCAAATTAGTCTGAAAAACTGTCTTTAAAAATAATTTTACGGATTAAACAATTCCATTAATTTTGGTTCTCCATTCATTAAGCAGAAAACGATGAGATTTATTTATCCTGAATTTTTACCAGCCCTGGCATTTGTAATCATTCCCATACTCATCCATTTTCTTCATTTCAAGCGATATAAGACAGTCTATTTCAGCCAGGTCAATTTTCTAAAAGCGATCAAACAGGAATCAAAAAAGAAGAATAACCTGAAGCAGTTATTGATTTTAATTGCCCGAATCCTGACAATCATTGCACTGGTATTTGTTTTTTGTCAACCCTATTTGCCAACCAACAAACAGAAAAAGCAAACCGCCCGGAAATTAGTGGCCATCTACCTGGACAATTCGTTCAGCATGAAAAATGAATCGGATAACGGCACCTTGTTGGAGCTGGCAAAAAGCAAAGCCATGAGCATTGTCAACAGCTACGGTCCGGGAACCCGTTTCCTGCTCATGGATAATCAAAACACGCCGAATCAGCAACAATTGCTGAGTAAAAAACAGTTGCTGACAAACCTGGCAGCGATCCACGAATCGCCGGGTGCTCTTTCGATGTCGATGGCCTATCAACAACTTGAAAATAACCTATTGAAGCAAAAGCAAAACGCCAAAAAGAATATTTACCTGATTTCTGATTTTCAGGACTACACCAGCGATTTTCAGGCCATACATGCTGATACCAGCACCCAAACATATTTAATTCCGCTAAAAAGTTTGCCAACCAACAATTTACTGATTGATAGTTGTTGGTTCGAAGTTCCAGGACACAAAAAGGGGCGGGAAGAAACCCTGTTTGTTCGGGTAGAAAATCGCTCTTCTCAAAGCTATCAAAACATACCTGTGAAGTTGACGATCAACGACACGATCAAAGCGATTAACAACCTGACCATTGAGCCGGGAGAAAAGAAAGAGCTTCAATTGTCGTACAAAAACTACCGTTCGGGGGCACATCGCGGTATGGTTGAGCTGGATGACTATCCCATTGTGTATGATAACCGCTATTATTTCAGTTATGAAGTTCGGGGCAAAAACAATGTATTAGCCATCTACCAGCAGAATGATCCTGCCTCGGAATATTTAGAAGCACTTTTTGAAAAAGACGACAACATCGATTTTTCAATGGCTGAATCAAAACGGGTTCAGGTGAGTCAATTTCCCAACAATCAATGCATCTACCTGATCAACCTGCAAAACCCCAGCACCGGTTTGCTCAATGCCTTGGTCAATTTTGTTGGCGATGGCGGCACGCTGGCCGTCTTCCCCGGGAAAGATGCGAATACAAATGCTTACAATGTTTTATATAGTTCATTGCACGCTAACCGAATTCTTCAAGCCGACTCTTCCAAGCTGAGGATGGGAAAAGTGAATTTCAATGATCCGTTGTTAAAAGACGTCTTTCTGCGTGAGCAAAAAAACCTGCAGTTGCCGTTTGTCAATTACAGCTACCGGTTCTCGCAGTCGAGCACAAGCCAGCAAACCATGATCGTTCGATTAAACAATACCCAACCTGCGCTGGCAGAATATCCGTTCAAACAGGGGCGCCTGTATAACTTCAACTTCCCGCTGGACAAGGCAACGACTGATTTTGATCAACAGGCGATATTTGTCCCAATCGTATATAATATTGCGCTGAATAGCTACGAACCTCAACAAATCCACTATCAAATAAAGAATAATTTGATTTTGACTTTCCCTAAAAATGACCAACTGACGAGCATTCAAACAATCGATTTGAAACCTCAGGCATCAGACGAACTGATCCGGCTTTCATTGCTAAATGAATACGCTGATCAAATACGAATCAACTTGCACAACACGGTGCAAAAAGCGGGTTTTTATCAACTGTTGATTAATGGTAAGTTTTTCCGATCGCTCGCCTTTAACTACAACCGGAATGAGTCGTTATCGACACCCTTGACCTCGGAACAACTCAAACAAAAAATAGCCAGCGAGAATTTGAAAAGTTTTTCTGTAGTGACTTCCGGCAAACAGAAATTCGAAGAACGAATCCAGGAAGCCAACGAAGGCGTTGCTCTTTGGAAACTATTCCTTACACTTACCTTGCTGTTTATTGCTGCTGAGATCGCGATAACACGCTTCTGGAAATAAAATCAAGCTCCTGGAGACAAGGCTTTTGATTCCCGCAATTTTGGTGTTGGATTGATCATTGATCTTTCTTTTCAACATAGGGAATGGAAAAGCGGAAAGTCGCTCCTTTCCCAGGTTCACTTTCAACCCAAATGACGCCTTCATTCTTCTCGATGAATTCTTTGCAAATTACCAATCCAAGACCGCTGCCCTGTTCACCCGACGTACCTGACGTTGATGTATTTTCTTCGTAGTGAAAAAACTTGTGTTGCCGTTCCGCATCAATACCAACGCCCTGGTCAATGACAGACACCTGAATATTTTTGTCGATGCGTTTTCCTTCTATCCGAATTACGGTGTCGGAATATGAAAATTTAATGGAATTGAAAATCAGGTTTCGAAGAACGGTGGCAATCATATCTTTATCCGCAAAAAGCTCCAGATCTTCTTCAATAGTTACCTCCATCGATTGCGATTTTTGGATCAGGTTTGGACCGGCCAGGCTCACCACGTTATCAACCACTTTTTGCAAACTAAAAAACGTTTTAAAAACAGAAATCTGATTGGTTTGCGAACGGGTCCAATAAAGCAGGTTTTCAAGCAAGCTAAAACCTTGTTCTGTTGCATTGCTCAAGTCAGTGATGATTTGGTTCAATTCATCTTTGGTAAATGAATCGAGATCCGCTTTTAACAGGCTGGTGTAGCTCACCAATGCATTGAATGGATTTTTAAGGTCGTGCGCAATAATCGAAAAGAACCGGTCTTTGGCAATGTTCAGTTTTTTCAACTCATCGGTTTTCTCCTTTAACTGGCGGGCCATTATTTTTTCCTTTCGAAGCAAGAAAAACAGGACCGCGAGGAATACACCGACCAAAACAATCACCAGGTAGAGATAGTGTTGAAAAGATTTGGAATCAATGATCAATGCTCTCTGATGCTTATTTTCTTGCTTCAACTCTAAAATTTCGCGCTGTTTCTTTTCAAATTGGTACTGGGTTTCCAATTTGCGGATCATTTTGTTTTGCTTCTCTCCAACCAGGCTGTCATACACTACGTTGTACTTATCGTAGTACTCGTAGGCATTTTTATAATCGCCAACCTCCTTGTAATAAATGGTGAGATTACTATAAATATCTCCGGTAAAATCATACAAGTTTAAATCGGTTGCGATCTTCAATGCAGCCTTAAAATTTTTCAGTGCTTGCGGATATTCCTTTTGATCCAAATGTATCAAGCCAATATTATTAAGAGCATAGGCAATACCAACCTGATCATTGGTTTTCTGATAGATTTGCAGCGCTTGGTCATAGTACTTCAGGCTCTTGTCGTAATTCTTCAAATCGTATTCCAACGTTCCAAGGTTGTTGACTACATTTACAATTGATAGACTATCCTTATATTTTTGAGCTAACTGGTAAGCCATTTCGTTAAAGTACCTGCAGGAATCAAACTTTTCCATATTCTGGTAAGTGATCGCAAAATTGATATACGACTGAATGTGTCCGCGCTCATTATTCGACAGGCTGTCAAGTATAAACGACTTTCGATAAAACTTCAGCGCCTGCTTGTAATCTTCCAGTTCATCGAAAATCATTCCCAGGTTGTTGCACACTTTTGCTTCCTGTTTGTTGTTCGGACTTTCGTCCAACACATTCAGGGCCTGGTAAAACTTACTGGTAGCTCCTTCATAGTTCCCTGCTGCAAAATCAGCAAGCCCCAGGTAATTGCAGGCATCCACTTTTAAGGTGTCATTGTCATGCGTATTTGCACTGTCCATCACCTCGTTGAGCCGATCGCAAATAAAGTCGTAATAGTTCGTGGAATCGACGTAATTGTACGCTAAGTCAAGGATGGCTGAAACTCGTCCGCTTTTGTTATTGTTGATCAACGCATTCAGAGAATCGAGCTTAACCGACAAGCCAAAACTGACACCGCCGAATAACTGAAACAATAAAAAAGTAGCCAGGCATTTCTTCATAAAATTAAGTCAGGGTTACTGGTTTGCATGCAAATATAAGACAATCAAGCAAGATTCTGAAGATTTATAATTCAAAGGATCTGATTGTAAAAAAATATGTAATCAAAAAATACTTTTATCACTTGAAATAATCTTTTTAAACACCCTAATATAATTTGAAATACAGCGGATAATGCGTAATTCTGTTACACAAATTTAACGACTAATATTACGGATCATGGACAATCAAAATGCACAGTTTTACATGGATCGTGAAGATCAATTCGGAGCACACAACTACCACCCGCTGCCGGCAGTTCTGGAACGTGGTGAAGGAATCTATGTATGGGATGTCGAGGGGAAAAAATACATGGATTTTCTAGCGGCTTATTCCGCGGTCAATCAAGGACATTCTCACCCAAAGATTGTTGAAGCGCTAACGCAACAAGCCAACAAGCTGGCTTTAACATCGCGGGCCTTTTACAACAACGTGTTGGGCGAATGGGAAGAATACATGTGCAAACTGTTCGGTTACGATAAAATGCTTCCGATGAATTCGGGCGCTGAAGCGGATGAAACAGCCTTAAAATTAATCCGGAAATGGGCCTACAAAGTCAAAGGTATTCCGCACGACCAGGCAAAAATTGTGGTTTGCAATGGCAATTTTCATGGCCGTACCATTACCATTATTTCCATGTCGTCCGATCCGGATGCTTACAATGACTACGGACCATACACACCGGGGTTTGTTAAAATTCCATACAACGATATTCCAACGCTGGAAAAAGTTCTTCAGGATCCAACTGTTGCTGGTTTTTTGGTTGAACCCATCCAGGCCGAAGCAGGCGTTTATGTACCTGAAGATGGCTTTCTGAAAAAAGCGGCTGATTTGTGTAAGAAAAACAAGGTTCTTTTTGTGGCCGATGAAGTACAGACAGGATTGGCCCGAACCGGAAAAATGCTGGCTTGCGACCACGAAAATGTGCGGCCGGACATTCTTATATTAGGAAAAGCGATTTCCGGCGGTCTATTCCCGGTTTCCTGTGTGTTGGCTGATGATGAAATTATGCTGACAATCAAACCCGGAGAGCACGGTTCTACCTATGGAGGCAATCCCATTGCCGGTAAAGTGGCCATCGCAGCGCTCAACGTCATTCAGGAAGAAAAACTGGCTGAAAATGCGACCAAGATGGGTGAATTGTTTCGCAAAGAAATGCGGGCTGTTCATTCTCAATTGGTTGAACTGGTTCGAGGAAAAGGGTTGCTCAATGCCATTGCCATCAAACCAACGAATGGAAAAACAGCCTGGGATGTGTGTCTGGCACTAAAAGAAAATGGGATTCTGGCCAAACCAACTCACGACCACATTATACGATTTACACCTCCGCTGGTTATTACAGAAGTGGAGATGATGGAGGCCATTGAACGAATTAATAAGACATTTGACGAGTTTGGTTTTTAGTGTTATAATACATGAATTTCATGTAAAGGGAAGCGGGCAACTGCTTCCCTTTTTGATTAAAAAAAATGGGGCCACCTGAGCCCCATCTCCCCATATCATAAAAAAAATCTCCGGCAAATACGACTATTGCTTCGCCTTCATCGCTCGTTTTTCCTTTTTTTCCAGCCGCTTTTCTTTTAATGATTTAGCTGGCTCTTTCTTAACGCTTTTCTTTGTTTCTTGACTTTTCGACATGATACTCAAATTAAAAGGTTATTGTTACAATTATACATCCCCCTGCCTCAATAAAATATGGAATAAAATTACGCGAATATTCGATGTAAAACACCATTTATCCTAAAATTTTAAATGAGTATCCGCATGCATACCTAAAAGCAGAATGAAGTATTGAAAATCAATTCGTTCGCCCCAATCCCTGAAGGGAGCGAATTGATTTTCCCTGCTCCCTAAGGGTCGGGGCAAACAGCGAGAATCCCAGTCTGACGCCCGGCAGGAATTTGCGAACCAGGTAAAAATGCGGATAACCATAAATTTTAAGTGAATGTCAGAATGATAAAAACCGCCGTCAACAAACATTGATTAAAGCCGTTAACAAGAAGTAATATCAATAACTCAATGGTTTAATTTTGCGTCCGCCTTCACTGTCGGATATCAGTGTTGCCAAACGTTTTCTTCGGGTCGTTTCCTGTTTGGCGCTCATCACCCACCTGATGGCGGGCTTGCGATAAGATGGCGGAAGAGATTGAAAATAAGACCAGGCTTTTGGATTAGACTTAAAGAGCTTTTCAAACTCGTCTGACAATCTTACAGAATTCTGATTTTCATAAGAATAAATTCCAGAATTATCTTCCTTTCTCCGTTGAAAAGCAGCCAGCCCGTCAGGTCTCATGAGTCCCTTCTTGGTCAGTTCATCTACTTTCTTGATGTTGACAACACTCCAGGTACTATTCGGCTTTCGGGGTGTAAAACGAATGACATACCGATCTTCATCAATGGATTTCCGAACGCCGTCAATCCAACCAAAACAAATCGCTTGATCAACCGACTGGCTCCAGGTCATACTTTTCCTGCCGCTTCCCACTTTATAGAATCCCACAAATAACTCAGACGCTTTTCGGTGATATTTTTCCAACCACATCCGAAAATCACTTTCAGTCTCAAAATAAATGGGTTGCACCTCAGAACTCATGGTAAATTAGTTTATGAATCGCGATAGATTTAAACAGGTTATTCGACTAAATTGTTTTGAAGTTCAGTATAAAACCAAATTTTGCTGTTCGGTAAATAAAGCCCTACTCTTCCTTAAAAATGACTTCAATCCGTTTATCGGGGACCAGCCACATCAGTGCTACGATGATATATATTAACCCGGCGATCCAGTTGGTAAAATAGGTCGAAAAAATGGCGATCAAATAAAGAATAGGGCTGATTTTTCCCTTGACATCCTTGCCAATTGCTTTGGCTAAAATGGATTGTTGACCATGTACCTTCAGAATTTTGCGTTGCAATATGAAGTATGAAATGGCCGCCATCAATAATACAAAGCCATACAGTGCCATGGGAATAGCGGAAAAATGGTTTTCGCCCATCCAGCCGGTGGTAAAAGGCACCAACGAAAGCCAGAATAACAAATGAAGGTTGGTCCAGAGAATACCGCCTGTCACACGGTTAACAGTGTGCATCATGTGGTGATGATTGTTCCAGTAAATGCCCAGGTAGATAAAACTCAGCACATAGCTGATCACAACCGGAATCAGCGGCACCAATGCCTGCCAATCGTCGCCATGGGGCACTTTGATCTCCAACACCATGATCGTGATGATGATTGCTAATACACCATCACTAAAAGCTTCCAAACGTCCTTTTTTCATTTTTGAGCTGATTGATAACAAACAATCAAACAGCAAATTACCAGGCATGGTTCAATTTAGCATGCTCGTTTTAAGAGCCAGGAATGTCACCTATTACCGCCCCAACTTAATAAGAATGAGTTTTTTAATATCTTCAACCGGAGATTCATCTTTTACTTCAATTCGAATTCCTCTTCCCTCAGGATAAGCCTTGGCACGTTTTAAGTCCGCTATTATTTTTGGGCTCACCTCACTTTTTACTATTTTTTCCATTGCCTTCCCGCCAAAAATAAAGGCCATTTTAAAAAACCCTTCACGTGGAAGAAAGTAAGCAATCGCACGCCTTTTATCTTTGATTCGAAAGCTCCATCCATAATTGGTTCCAGGATAATTCCACTCTTCAACGCCTTTCGGATATTGATGGAAAATAAAATCGCGTAAACTCTCCCAAATCGAATAGGTTTCGCCCAATGCATTCACCAAATCCTGATTGGTTGGGTGCTGGGTTCTGTTGGTAAAAATGCTGATATCCATGGTTATTGATTTTTGGTTTCGAATGGTTGATTGCTTATTAATCAGTCCTTAAAAAAATTGATCTTCCGGGAAAAAATCTTGTATGACCTGCCTGGCAAAAACATCGTTGGGATTTTGACGCAACATATGTTTTAGAGCTTGATGGGCCAGCTCGTTGTTATTTACCATTAAGTTCAAAATTACAAATGACGGAAACCAATTTTGAAAGGCAGGGTTGCGATGATAACATTCTCCCATATACATTGATGCACGATCCACATCACCTTTCAACATGTAGATGTTGGCTATTCCCACGTAGGCATCATAGCATAGCGAATCGATGAGCAACGCATGTTGAAGTTGTGCCAAACACTGGTCGAACTGCCCGTTTCGAAACGTATATCTGGACAAATCAACATAGTCATCTGCTGCAGGACAGATCGATGCATGATCTTCAATTTTTCGCCAGGTCCACTTCCCGGCATTTACTGTATCGCCCAACAAAAGATAGCCGGTGATAATATTGTCATAATAGTCAGAAAGATTAACGGGGGCATCCGTTGAAGTCTGATGAACACATTCCAAAGCGTTCAAAAAATAGTTAATCGCCTGTCGATAATCGTTTTGCAGTTCCTTGATGACCCCAAGTGATAAATAGGCCGTTGAATAATCGGATCCATCCAAATCGGGAACCATCTCTAAAAATTCCCTTTCCCATATCGTTAATTGAATGGAATCACCCGGAAGTAAGTAAAAGCGATATTTTTCCTGATGACTCAACGATTCAGAATTTCTAAATAAAGCTGACTTCACCGAGGAATTGTAGTACACTGTTTCGATAAATTTAACCACCAACTGCTCCCAAAGCACCGACATTTTCAGTCTAATATTGTTAGGGTATTTTTCAGATGCTTGCTTCAGGAATGAGAAGTCTGACTTGAATCCTGTGAATTTACCGTCTCCAAAACGGTTTTTGGAAGCAGTTTCCGTGCCAATGAGGAGCATGGTTTTAATGAAATAAATACTGGTAGATTCCGGATATCTCTCTAAGGAAGAATCAATCAAAAGCTTTGTTTCGGGAGCATTTGGATAGGCTTGCACCTGCAAATAATTTCGTAGGTAAGTTATTCCTGTATCTTCAGGACTCAATGCGAGCATTTTATCACACCATTGGATAGCGTGTTCAAAATCACCCATTGCCATACAGATTTCCGAGCACCCATGTAGAATTGTCAGATTCTCCGAATCATCCAAATATTGGGATTGGATTTCATTGTAAGCCTCTTTTAAATAGTTTTGAGCCAACGTGGGATAGTTAAGCTTTTGGTAGATCTTGGCAATCCGGTAAAAATAGTAAGGCCGGTTATCTATTTGGGCAGAATCTTTCAGTGCTTCAACGAGTTCCAATGATAGCTCATCATTGATCTCTCCGTTTCCTGATTGATCGACAAAAGCGTTTGGATTGATTGACATCCCTGCCTGCAGGGGAATTGCAAACTGCTCCCGCAGGTATCGTTTCAACAGTTCATCCTTTGTTGGTTGCGCAAAAGAAATTGAGAGGGTGATCGTAAAAAGAAAACAAAGCGTCATCCTGAAAATAAGCAAGCCATATCTTGGTTTTTCGTTCATGGTACTGAATTTTAAAGTGTCTCTTCCAGTACTCCGCCCAATTCCAACAGCTAACACATGTTTCGATTATACGCGCCATGTCGCTTTTTAGTTAATTCGCCAACCAAATTTCATACATTTTGTCGCGCGTTTTTCCCTGGTAACGCTGCGAAAGATCAACCAATTTAAAGTCAGTCTCAAAACTGGCGTCCAGCATTTGTTTTATTTGATTTGGGATTTCAGTGTCGCCCGCTTTAAAGTAGCGAATTTGATTTCCGCTGACCTTTGCTTTTACCAACTCCGTTGCAGGAGCGTTGTAATTATTCTCATTCAGTCGATTGCGAATCGCATTGGCTTTGCCTTTTAAATCTTCAGTCGTGTACTGAATGTAAACAATCGGATTGCGCTCTGCAATGGTTTGTTTGATATCGTTAGTCACCTTAGAATCCGGATTCTTCTCAGCTATCTTCTGCAAAACCTGTGTAGCTCCTTCGCTCACATCCCGATTTGCGCTATTGATAAGATTCTTAAAAATCGGTAACAGCTCATTGGGGAATTGTCCCTGGTCCACCAGGTAATTGCAAAACTCAACAGTCATTTCCCGTTCCTGCTCATTTTGGCTTGACAATGAAGAGATCAGCGTCGTGATGCGATCAGCATTTCGTTGCTGTTCATTATCATGCTTCATGCGCATA
>DATFMO010000448.1:0-6907 GCA_035266925.1 Sunxiuqinia sp.
GAAACAAGTTTAGGGTGACTTCGATGGACAGGCTTTAGTCGACACGATACTAGTCCACTTTATCGTGCAGGTACGAATTATTGTCTCGCAACTTCGTGTTATCATCATCATCGGGAGATAATGAAAAGCGCGATAGTTTCTCTTCAAATTTCTTCCGCATGCCTTGAATGTTCACTTTCTTGCGCCGATATGCCGGGATATTTTCCAATTCGTCCACCTCTTCATCAGTGGAGATTGAATAGTCCATTTTTACATCGTATTCACGTTCTTCTTCGCTCATTTGCGGTTTTCCATATAGTTCATCAAAATTCTCATCAGCATCGTTGTTGATCTCGAATTCAATGGATCGTTGGTTCGACTTCAAACGAGCTTCAGAATCCTCTCCAGTGAACGGCACACGTGGTTGTGGTTTTGGACGTGGTGGAGGTGTTGGTTGTGGATCATCCGACAAGGTGTGATAGGTCTTCTCAACTTTTCGTGCAGCCATCATTTCCGGAATGCTACTGACGCTAAAACCGGTAGCGATCACAGTCACCGAAATCTGGTCGCCCAGTGCTTCATCAACCCCATTTCCCCATATCAGGTCGGCATCGTGTCCTGCTTTCGCCTGGATGTAATCGGTAATTTCGCCAATTTCGTCCATGGTCACTTCCTCGCCACCAGATGTAATATTCAGCAGAATATCGCGTGCTCCGTGTATGTCGTTGTTGTTCAGCAGCGGCGAGTTCAATGCGTCTTCCACAGCCTTGAGCGCCCGTCCTTCTCCTTCAGATCTTGATGATCCCATGACGGCCACACCACTATTTCGCATCACGGTTTCCACATCGGCAAAGTCAACGTTGATATAGCCGGGAACGGTGATAATTTCAGCAATTCCTTTTGCTGCTGTGGTCAACACATTATCAGCTTTGGCAAAAGCTTCTGATATTTTAAAGTCGCCATACATTTCACGAATGCGTTCGTTATTGATCACCAACAACGAATCCACATGGGTTTCCATTTCGGCAATTCCATCAATCGCTTGTTTGATCCGGCGACGTCCCTCGTTACGAAATGGCAGGGTAACAATTCCCACGGTGAGGATACCAAGCTCCTTGCAGGCCTCAGCGATCACCGGTGCTGCGCCGGTACCAGTGCCACCCCCCATTCCGGCAGTGATAAACACCATTTTGGTAGATGATTCGAGTGTCTTTTTGACATCGTCAATATTTTCAACGGCAGCCTCACGCCCGATTTCGGGCTTGTTCCCGGCGCCACGTCCTTCTGTCAGCGATTCCCCCAGTTGCAATTTTAAAGGAACCGGACTCTTTTTTAAGGCTTGTGCATCGGTATTACACAGCATGAATCCCACATCTTTAATGCCCTGCTCATACATGTGGTTCACTGCGTTTCCTCCACCGCCTCCAACACCAATTACTTTGATAATTGCTCCTGAAGACTTATCTAAATCGAAATTCATAATATCGCTTGACATAGTCGTTTTCTTGCTAAATCGTTAATTATCTATTGTTTCATCCTGATCTTCAAAAAAGCGATTGAACTGGCGTTGAAACCAACTATCTGTTGATCCGCTTTCCTGACTTTCTTCAGAGACTAATTCCCGCTTTTTCTTCTTCGACTTATGCCGGGAATTGTCGGCTCGTTTTTTTGCTTCAGCCTGTTGTGGCTGTTTCCGCATTTCTTCTTCAAAAATGGCTGCAAAATCTTCTTCTTCCTCGCCTTCCAAATTGATGTCGCAAGGTTGATCTTCCAAAACCACTTCCTCTGCGGGCTCTTCTTCCTGTAGCAAACTATTCGGATTTTTATTGAATCGTGTCGCGATCAAGGTTACACTGACATGGTTACCCAATCGTTTATCCATTCCATTTCCCCAAATAATGTTGGCGTCTTGTCCCGCTTTTTCCTGCAGAAATTCAATGATATCGCCAATCTCGCCCATCGTAATTTCATTTTCTCCCGAGGTGATATTCAAGAGAATATCTTTCGTGCCGTAAATATCATTGCTATCCAACAACGGCGATTCCAACGCCTTGTGAACAGCTTCCATGGCACGACCATCACCTTCGGAAATACCAGTTCCCATGATGAACACTTCACTGCCTGCCATCACGGTATGCACATCGGCATAGTCAATATTAATATTGCCATGCAGCGTGATAATCTCAGCTACCCCCTTGACGGCAGTTCCCAATATATTGTCGGCCTTTTTAAATGCATGCGATGCCGGTAAATCACCATAGATTTTATGCAGCTTTTCGTTGCTGATGACCAACATGCTATCCACATGTGATTTTAACTTTTCAACACCATCCATCGCTTGCTGAAACCGCTTTTTGCCTTCAGCTGGCGACGGGATGGTCACCACAGCAATGGTTAAAATATCTAACTCCCGAGCCAACTCTGCAATTACCGGAGCCGCTCCGGTTCCTGTGCCTCCACCAAATCCGGCGGTGATAAACAACATTTTGGTATGGCCTTCAATTGCTATTCGGATATCATCCAGATTTTCGATGGCAGCCTGTTCTCCTTGCTGAGGTAAATTGCCGGCTCCCCGACCTTCCGTCAGCGTAACACCTAATTGAATTTTAATAGGGACAGCACTGTTTTGCAAGGCCTGTGCGTCCGTATTGCAAATAATGAAGTCAACCCCTTCAATGCCTTCTTCAAGCATATGATTAACCGCATTACAACCACCACCTCCAACACCAATAACTTTTATGATTGATGAATTGACTTCCTGAAAACCAAAATTGATTATGTCCTCCATCATATCCGAGGAATTTTCATTTTTTAAAACATTTCCGTATCCTGTTCATCTTCAAAGAACAACGTAACCTGACGTGCTACTTCCTTCTTCACTTGGGAGAAGAAGCCAGGTTGTGATGAGCGCGTTTTCTTTTTCTTCTTACCGAAGAAAAAATCTTTTGACTCTGTATCTTCTGTTTCATTCAGAGCTAGTTGCAACAAGCCAAGAACAGTTGCATTTCGGGGATCTTCCAATTTCTTCCATGTCTCATCCAACTTCAGGCGAGGCACACCTTTGCGCACATCCATGCCAGTTTGGTACTTGATCAGTTGACTGAGGTTGGGCATCAATGCACTTCCACCTGTCAGCACAATACCGGCTCCCACTTTATCCATGTAACCTGATTTTTCAACCTGATAGAAGAAAGCCTCTATAATTTCTTCCATGCGGGCCTGGATAATGAACGCCAGACTTTTAAAGGAGATCTCCTTTGGCTCCCACCCGGAAATGCCGGGAATGGTAACCACTTTGTCATCCGGAGCAAAATCACCCATTGCTTGGCCATACTGCACTTTGAGTGATTCGGCCTGCCGCAGTAGAATAGAACAGCCCTCTTTTATATCGTGTGTAATGACGTTTCCACCAAATGGAATCAGGGACGAATAACACAGGACACCATCGTGATAAATGGTTATCTTGGTCGTCCCTCCGCCAATATCAAGCAAAATGACACCCGCTTCCTTCTCATCGTCAGACAGTAAAATTTCAGATGATGCGAGTGGGTCAATTATCGCTTTGCGCACGTTGATCCCTGCCCGCTCGAAACACTTTTTCAGGTTGTTTTCGTACAAATCAGGAGCGATCAACAGTTTAAAATCCGCATCCATCTTTTCACCGGTCATTCCAACCGGATTTGGAATTCCAACTTCATGATCGATGTTGAACAGTTGTGGCGCCGTATGATAAATTTTGTAGCCTTCCGGAAGCTCCACTTTTCTCACCTGGTCAAACAGGTACTGCACATCTTCACCGGAAACGATGTGGCTCTCATTGATGTATCGTTCTCCTTTGTTGGTCAGCGTTTTCAATTGCTGCCCCACAATGTTGACGTATACCTCATCAATGTCTCCTCCAAACTGATCTTCGGCCTGGCGAATCGCTTCATGCATCGCTTTAAATGCTTCATCAATATTTAGCACCGCGCCACGTTTCACACCTGCGGAACGTGTCTTCCCATAGCCCAAAATTTCAATTTTATCGTCCTCCTTCTTTCGTCCGGCAACCACCACCACTTTTGTGGTTCCGACATCAACTGCTGCAATTATTTTTCCGCTTTTGGCCATAAGCTTTATTTTTTAGTACACACAACCTGGTTAGTATATTTCAAATTTATGGTTGAATAGTAATCCCATCCTTTCTTTGGGAAAGCCTGCTCATACAACGCCTTTAAGTTTCGCAACTTGACGCGATAATCAGATGCATCACCGAATTCAATGAGCTGATCACCAACCAGGGGAGCCATGGTGATCTCACCGCTATTATCAACGTACATCTGTTCGATCTGGGCTTTCCAAAATTCACTTTTATCAATGTAGTTGATCAACGGCAACAACTCCTTCCGGACATAACCGGCATCGCAATGCCCGTTCACCAACAACACTTTGGCTGTAAAACGATCGTTGGCCGGGATTTTCACACCATCTTTATCCATATAAAAATCTTCCTTCCCATTTCGAACACGAACCACTGGGTTCCGTTGTTCCACTTCAACCATCAAACGCCCTTTAAAATCCATGCTTGAGCCGACAACGCGTTGATAGACTTCCACATTTTTAATCGCTGTTTCTTTTTTTAAAGCCTGCTCAAGCTTTTCCGTATTGATGTCGTCCAGTTTCTGATCGAACAATTTTGAATCAGCTTTTTTCACCAACCCTTTGATCTGGTCTTCATCAATGAAACGCGGCGAATCGTCTGGAATAATGATTACCAAATCGCTGCATTTCACTTTCGACAACTGGCTGCTTGAAAAGGCCAGTGAGATCATGACAACAACCACGATCAACCCCAACGCTCCTATTTTCAAGACTGACTTAAACATGTTCTTTTTCAACTAATTTCGTTTTTACCGGCTCCACCAACGTATCAATGTCACCGGCTCCCATCATCAAAATCACGCCTGCATCCAGCTTTTCTGCTTCGCCTGGCAATTCTTCTTTTGTAATCAGTTTTTTATTTTCGTTCTTCAATTGTTCAAAAATCAAATTTGAAGTCACCCCGGCAATCGGCTTTTCACGTGCCGGATAGATATCCAGCAGTAGGACTTCATCCAGCTGATCAAGCTCCCGTGCAAAACCATCCGCAAAATCGCGCGTGCGGCTGAACAAGTGTGGCTGGAAAATTCCTGTCACTTTTCGTCCGGCAAACATGGCTCTGACAGAACCAATCGTTGCTTTCAACTCCTCGGGGTGATGCGCATAATCGTCAATCAAAATGAAATTTTCACCGCGATGACGAATGTCAAATCGGCGTTTCACGCCGTGATAAGTTGACAAAGCCAGCATCAATACCTCGGAATCCACGCCAGCCAGCAAAGCCAGTGCAGAGGCTGCAACAGCATTCTCCACATTCATCAATCCCGGGTAATTGAGTTGCATCCCCTCAATCATTCCTTTGGGATGTACTAAATCGAACTGGTAGGCTTCGTTAACTAGTTCAATATTTTTAGCGTAAAAATCGGCTTTCTCGCTTAATGAATAATTGAAAAATCGCACCTCCGGATTTTGCGCTGCTGTTAGTGGTAATCCCTTTTTAACCACCACGGTTCCTCCATTTTTCACCTGTCCGGCAAACAAACGAAACGACTCCATGATGGATTCATGGTTGCCGTAAATATCCAAATGGTCAGCATCCATTGAAGTGATGACGGCCAAATTGGGAAACAACTGCAAGAACGAACGATCAAATTCATCGGCTTCGGCGACCACCCATTCACTTTCAGCATCGAGCAACAGGTTGGTTTGGTAATTTATTGAGATACCACCCAAAAAGGCAGTGCAGCCCAACGATGATGTTTTCAGGATATGCGCCAACATGGTTGTCACCGATGTTTTGCCATGTGTTCCAGCCACAGCGCAACTGCTTAATTCGTTGCAAATCACCCCCAACACTTCGGAGCGCTTTTTCATTGGGAACCCAGCTTGCTCGATAAATTGCTTTTCACCCAATTCTGCCGGAATTGCAGGGGTAACAACCACCAATGTCTCCTCTTTTTTAAGGTGACCAGACAACCACTCAGGTCGATCATCATAGTGCACATCAATTCCTTCGGCTTGCAATTCACGCGTCAATTGCGTTTCGGTACGGTCGTAGCCAGCCACCTCGTAGCCAGCATGCTTGAAATAGCGCGCCAATGCACTCATCCCAATTCCTCCAATACCGAGAAAATAAACCTGCGTGATATGTTTCAAGCCAGTCATTTATTTTTCTATTTCTTTTAGAATTACATCAACAATGTCAGCTGTCGCATTTGGACGAGCCATCTTTTTACTATTTGCAGCCAGTTCATTTAACTTTTTCGAATCCAGCACCAAATCAAGTGCTTTGACAAACAAATCTTGAACAGCTTCACCATCTTTCACCATCACGGCTGCTTCTTTTTCAACCAAAGCCATGGCATTTTTTGTTTGGTGATCTTCAGCCACGTTGGGTGACGGAACCAGAATGGACGCTTTGCCGAGTAAACACAGCTCAGAAATTGTTGCTGCTCCGGCTCTTGAAATTACGAGGTCAGCTGCTGCGAAAGCCAAATCCATCTGTGACAAGAATTCGTGCAGATGAACAGTCGAACGAAGTCGGCCATTCAAGCGTTCCAGAATATTGTTATAATAGATGGTGCCACATTGCCATAAAACCTGAATGCCGGATTCATAGATTCGATTCAAATTAGCCAGCACACTTTCGTTAATCGTGCGCGCCCCAAGGCTTCCACCCAAAATCAGGATCACTGGCTTTCCCGGTTCCAATTTGAACGCTTTATAGGCATCCTCTTTGTTGACCTTTTTGATTAAATTTTGCCGAACGGGATTTCCTGTCAAAACCAATTTTCCCTTCGGAAAATACCGCTCCATATTTTCATATGCCACGCAAACTTTATTCACCTTT
>DATFMO010000449.1:0-2359 GCA_035266925.1 Sunxiuqinia sp.
TTCATCGTAAAATAGTTTCAGTTTTATTTTAACATGCACAAATATAACTAAATTGTTCTATTCTTATTGTTTGACCAATATAACTTTTTAATGTGATATTGTTGAATACTCTTTGTACTTTTGGACTCCTAAATGCAAATTTTGTCTAATCAGGTTTTTAATATGAAATTCTGTGTGGTAGCAATAATGTTGTTTTGACAGCGTTTCATTGTATATAATTGAGCTTTATCTTGAATGAAAAATTACCTTGCTGTTTTATTTATCGTTTTTAGTTTTTATTCTGTTTTTGGACAGAATGTGACCCGTCAAATTGATTGGATTCAGCCTTCGGATTCAACTTATTCAGGGCCAATGGCCACCTTTAAAGGCGCAATCGTTACTGACCAGGGACTCCCAATCTACCAGGAAATTATTGATTTGGACGGATCTGCAAAACGGGTTCGGATCACCAGGATGGTTTTTGCGAGTTTGAGTCAGAATGTTCACGGGGATTTTTCAACGCTGAAAGACACCTTGATTGTTACGCCCAAATACATTCGGGGAAAAGGGAAGAATGAAGCGCTACTCAATTTTGTGCCCATCATTTATAAAAATGGCCGCTATCAGAAATTAGTGTCATTCGATATCGAAAAATATACGACCAAAGAAAAATCGGCCATCTATCAGCAAGGGACGGACTGGAAAAAATCTTCCGTATTGGCTAATGGTTACTGGGTGAAAATCAGAACCAGCGATGCTGGCATTTATAAAATTACCTATAATACCTTGAAGAACTGGGGCTTCACTGATCCTTCCTCCGTTCGTTTGTATGGCAATGGTGGTTATTTGATGCCGAAAATGAATGATGACTTCTTCTATGATGATTTACAGCAGGATGCCGTTTTGCGCGCAAAGGATGGAGATGGAAATGATTGCATTTTTTTCTATTCAACAGGAACTGTGCGCTGGAAAGAAAACGGCACTTCAGGAGAATTTTCACAGCAGCTGAATGACTACTCTGATTATGCTTATTATTTCTTGTCGGATCAAGACAACGAAAAATCAGTTGGTGAAATGGCGGAGGTCACAGGGGATGCAAATGCAACATTGACGTCGTTCAACGAGCATGCTTATCATGAGTTGGAGCAGGAAAATTTGATCAAATCCGGACGAAGATGGTTTGGTGAAAAATTTATTGATGGACAAAGCAAAACGGTTTCATTATCATTGGATGATATTGATAGCAATCAGCCGGCAAAAGTGGATATTGTTGCTGCAGGTCGGTCAAGTAACAGCTCAAAACTGAATGTATCAATCAATAGCTCTTCAAGGTCATCGCTCAGTTTTTTGTCGGTAGATACTGGCAGCGGGACAGCTTGGTATGCCAAAAGTGATGAAAAAAATTATGTCATTGATAACCCCTCGGACAATCTGACTTGTAAACTCTCCTATGTTGCTGGAAGTACTTCAGCAATGGCCTGGCTTGACTATCTAACTGTGAATTACAGACGAAACTTGGTTGTTAATGACCAATTGCAATTTCGCGATCGTTCAAATGTTGGAGCAGGAAACATCAGCCAATTTAATTTGACTGTTTCCGGTTCGAATTTAAAAATTTGGGATGTGACCGATTATACAACGCCGGTATCCGTTCCATTCTCACAAAATGGGAACTCAGCCAGTTTTAAGGCAAACGCCGATCAATTACACGAATATGTTGGTTTTTACACCGATGCTAATCTGCCTCAGCCGGAGTTTGTGGAAGAGGTGAAAAATCAAAATTTACATGAAATTTTGAATGCTGATATGGTGATTGTCTCGGCTCCAGAATTCCTGACTGAAGCCAATGAATTGGCCCAATTCCATCGGGATCACGATCAACTGTCTGTTTCTGTGGTCACCCCCGGACCAGTTTACAACGAGTTTTCAGGAGGTGCTCCTGATGTTGCCGGCATTCGTAATTTCCTGAAGATGCAATATGACCGGAGCGGAAGTATGTTAAAATATGTGCTTTTGTTTGGTGATGGTAGTTACGATAATAAAAATATTAAGGGTGACGCGACCAATTTTATTTTAACTTATCAGTCGCCAAATTCATTGTTGCCGACATCGTCATTTGTAACCGATGATTTTTATGCTCTGCTCGATGATGGAGAAGGTGAGTACACGGGTAAAATTGATTTGGGGATTGGACGAATCCCAGCCAACACCGAGACTGAAGCAAAGATCGCTGTTGACAAAACAAAACACTATGCCAGCCACAATACGTTTGGTGACTGGCGCGATGTTATTTGTTTTATTGGTGATGACGAAGACAGCAATACACATATGAGGCAAGCAAATGATTTGGCCACGATGGTTAATGAATCGAGTCCGGCAT
>DATFMO010000450.1:0-13940 GCA_035266925.1 Sunxiuqinia sp.
ATTGAAGAAAAAGTCGTCTTTGCTAGGGTAATCCGGCCAAATGTCCTCAATGCTTTCATAAATCTCACCTTCGTCCTCAATTTCCTGCAAGTTTTCAATGACCTCCAACGGAGCTCCTGAACGGATGCCATAATCAATTAATTCATCCTTGCTTGCCGGCCAGGGCGCGTCCTCTAATTTTGATGCTAATTCTAAAGTCCAGTACATATTCGAAGGATTTAAAAAATATTTGATTCTTTTTTATGATTTTGCGAATATATAAAAAATAACATCAAAAGATAAAAAAAAAAAATATTCACCTAAACACCTGAATTCCATCTATTTTCCTGGATATTTTCATTCATGGATAGTTTCCTGGCAAGCACAAATAGATAGTCTGAAAGTCGATTAATGAATTTTATCAGGTTTTTGTTGATTTCCGTTTGCTCTCCCAATTCAACAATCCTTCTTTCCGCCCTTCTGCAAATCGTTCTGGCAACATGTGCATGAGCGGCCGATTGACTTCCTCCGGGAAGAATAAACTGTGTCAATTTGGGCAAAACTTTGAACATTTTATCCATCTCATTTTCAAGCAATTCAATGTCTTCCTGCTTACAGGGAATTTGCTCTTTAAACGAAGAAATAGCCTCGTCAGTAGCCAACTGGGCACCAATGGTGAGCAAAACAGATTGCACTCGTTGCAAGACTTCCTTTGCATGCAATTCAATATTCATCGAAGCAATTAAGCCAATATAGCTGTTCAACTCGTCAACCGTTCCATAGGCTTCCAACCGGATGTTGTATTTTTTCACCCTGGCTCCACCAATCAGTGCTGTGGTTCCATCATCTCCTGTCTTCGTATAAATCTGGACGTCCTTTTCTTGCTTTTTCATCTAATACACCGGATTTTCATTGATTTTATCTGACTCAACCTGTCCGTCTTTCAACCGGATTATCCGGTGCGCATGACGGGCAATCGACTCTTCGTGTGTTACAACAATCAGGGTGTTTCCTTGTCGGTGAATTTCTGCAAATAACTGCATGATTTCTTCTGAAATTTTTGAATCCAAATTACCAGTTGGTTCGTCTGCCAAAAGGATTGATGGTTTATTAATTAATGCACGTGCAACAGCTACACGCTGGCGCTGTCCTCCGGACAGTTCATTTGGTTTGTGTTCAGCGCGATCAGCCAATCCAACATCAGTTAACATTTGCGTTCCCCGGTGAATTCGATCGTTCTTCTTAATACCAGCATACACGAGTGGCAATGTGACATTATCCAAAGCCGTGCTACGTGGCAATAAGTTGAAGGTTTGAAAGACGAATCCGATTTCGCGATTTCTGATTTCAGCCAGTTCGTCATCCGAGAGGTCACTCACATTGTGGTTATTCAAAAAATAAGTTCCGCTGGTTGGAGTGTCAAGGCAGCCAATAATGTTCATCATGGTTGATTTACCGGAGCCGGACGCTCCCATAATCGCAACATATTCGCCTTCGTCAATGGTGATGCTAACTGAGCGAAGAGCCCGAACTACCTGGGTTCCCACTTTGTAGTTTTTGACAATATCTGTCAGTTTAATTACTTGTTTCATCAGTTATATTTAAGTAATGATTGATTGGTCATTTGTTTGATTACGTAATCTGCAATTTTTCATGATCAATAAATATAAGGATATGGAATAAACTTTTCACTTAACGATAAGTTTTTTTAACATTTTAGTTTGTCTAACAAAAACCGTGCATTTTTTCACAAAAATATTTGATAACTCCTTTTTCTTACTAATCAAACCCTGAATTTTGTTTTCTATCTTTGTTTCATGCCTGAATACCTGGATCAAGACATCAAGTTTTTAGCGGGCGTTGGTCCCAAACGAGCCGAATTGTTAACAAAAGAATTGGGCATTAAAACGTTTCGCGATCTCTTGTATTACTTTCCTTACAAATACATTGATCGTACAAAATTCCATGCAATCCGCGATGTGCGCGCCAATCAGGCTTACATCCAGGTGAAGGGAAAAATCCGTTCGTTTGAATTGCATGGCGAACGCCAAAAACAACGGCTGACTGCTGTTTTTTACGATGAAACAGGTAGCATGGACCTGGTGTGGTTTCAAGGCATCAAATACATTCGTGAAAATTTGGTTCCCGGAAAAACGTATGTGGTCTTTGGAAAACCATCTGTTTTCAATAGTCGGGTAAATATCATCCATCCTGAGGTTGAAGACCAACGAGGTGAAGAGTTTAAAACGGGTGTTTTACAGGCTTTTTACAATACCACAGAGAAGTTAAAGAAACGTTTCCTGAATACGAAAGCCATCAATAAAATTCAATACAATTTGGCTCTACAAATTGAAGGAAAAATTTACGAAACACTTCCAGCAAAAGTCAAAGATCCTCTTAAATTGATTCCACTGAAGGATGCACTTCGACAGATTCATTTTCCAACAAGCACACATTTGCTACAAAAGGCAACTTTCAGGTTGAAGTTTGAAGAGCTTTTTTACATTCAGTTGAAGATATTGAGCTTAAAACACAGCCGTTACGAAGCCTTCAAAGGGTTTGTGTTTTCGCATGTAGGATACAACTTCAACCGTTTTTACAAAGACAATCTGCCATTTGAACTGACTGGTGCTCAAAAAAAAGTCATTCGTGAAATCCGGAAAGACTTAGGTTCGGGTAAACAAATGAACCGTTTGCTACAAGGCGATGTCGGTAGTGGAAAAACGCTGGCTGCTCTCATGATTGCACTTCTGGCATTCGACAACGGTTTCCAGGCTAGTTTGATGGCACCGACGGAAATACTAGCAACTCAGCACTTCAACACCATTAAGAAAATGTTGGATGGTTTGGGCATCAATGTGGCACTGTTGACAGGTTCAACAAAAAATGGCGACCGTAAAGTCATTCATGAGAAACTACAAAATGGCCAGCTCCAATTGCTCATCGGCACCCATGCTCTGATCGAAGACACCGTTAGTTTTCAAAAACTGGGGTTGGTGATCATTGACGAGCAGCATCGATTTGGTGTAGCGCAGCGGGCCAAACTCTGGAAGAAAAACAGTGGTCTCCCACCCCACGTGTTGGTGATGACGGCCACTCCAATTCCCCGGACATTGGCCATGACGCTTTACGGCGATCTCGACGTCTCAGTGATCGATGAGCTGCCTCCGGGCCGAAAACCCATTGTAACGCGCCATTACTACGAAAGTCGCCGAAAAGAAGTCTACCAGTTTATCCGTAACCAAATTGAAGCCGGTCGCCAGGCCTACATCGTCTATCCGCTGATCAGCGAATCGGAAAAAATGGATTACAAGAACCTGGAAGATGGCTACGCTCTGATGAAGGAAGTTTTCCCGCGTTACAAAATCAGTATGGTACACGGTCGCATGAAACCTGCTGACAAGGATGCCGAGATGCAGCTTTTTAAAGAAGGAAAAACCCAGATCATGGTGGCCACCACAGTAATTGAAGTGGGCGTTGATGTCCCAAATGCATCCATGATGGTGATTGAAAGTGCCGAGCGATTTGGACTGTCGCAATTGCACCAACTTCGCGGGCGTGTTGGCCGCGGTGCCGAGCAATCGTATTGTTTGCTAATGTCATCCTATAAAATAAGTAACGAAAGCCGGAAACGACTGGAAACGATGGTTCGCACAAACGATGGTTTTGAAATTGCTGAAGTTGACCTTCAACTGCGGGGGCCGGGTGATATTGAGGGAACCCAGCAAAGTGGACTTGGTCTTCACCTGAACATTGCCAATTTAGGGAAAGACGGTGAAATATTGCGTATTGCCCGAAATATTGCCAGTGACATTCTGGGTGATGATCCCCGACTTGAGAAAGAGGAAAATAAATTATTACTGTACCATTACCTCAAAATGAAAGACACCGAATTTAATTGGAGCGTGATCAGTTAACTTCTGCCTGAATTTCGAATAATAGATTTATAGATCCATATTTCCACAACATTTTGTTTATAGAAAATACAAAGTAAAAATCGCGTCTCAAAAAAACCTCTTTCTATTCAAAATGCAATTTAGTCATGAGAAAAATAACACATTTTTGCACTTCTAGTATTTAAGTTTGAGTCACTTTTTGCAAATCATACATGATTTAATTTGAAATATAGTGCAATGTCAAGATTGCATTTATCATGCTAAAATAATGATATTTGTCATGCATGTCTGTATCTAACTGATATTCAGTACCTATTTTTTGATTGAAAATTTACAATTATTTAAAATAATTATAAATTGACTTTCAAGCAACAAAAATGGTTTCAGATCAGATTCAAGTTGTCCAAACATCTTTAGTTTTGCATTCATATAAGCTTGGGAAATAGAAAAAATGACGGGAGAAATTTCACATAAAGGGATTATCAAAAAGCTTTCTGAAAAAAGTATTATCGTCAGCATAATTAACGAATCAGCATGCTCATCGTGTCATGCCAATGGAACTTGTTCAGCCGCCGACATGAAAGACAAAGAAGTTGAGATTAGTCATTTCGAAGGTGATTATTGTATCGGGCAAGCCGTTGAAGTTGTGGGCAAGTCGTCTCAAGGCTTCAAAGCCTTGTTTTATGGCTATGTTTTTCCGTTTCTGCTGGTGATGCTTGTTCTTATTACAATGACTGTTATGAAAATTGACGAAGGAATTAGCGGATTGTCATCCCTTGGAATTTTGATCCCCTACTATTTGTTTCTTTACCTGAGTCGAAATAAAATCAAAAAGAACTTTGAATTCGAAATCAAGCCTTTTTAACCTGATATGAGTATGACTATTATCTATACCGTTGTTGCATTGAGTGCCATAGGAACGCTGGCAGCGGTTATTTTGTATTTTGTCGCCCGGAAATTTAAAGTATACGAAGATCCGCGGATCGATCAAGTCGAAGAAGCGCTACCGGGAGCCAATTGTGGTGGTTGCGGTTATGCCGGATGTCGTGCATTTGCCGAAGCTTGTGTAAAGGAAAACGAGCTTTCGTCTCTTTTTTGCCCCGTTGGTGGAAACGATTGCATGGGCGGTGTTGCTGACATTCTTGGCCTTGAAGCCGTTAAGAAAGATCCGCGGGTCGCCGTTGTTCGTTGCAATGGAACATGTGAACATCGTCCGAAAACGAATCACTTTGACGGAGCGCCGTCCTGTGCGGTGGCAGCTTCGTTGTACAGCGGCGATACAGGTTGTCAATATGGTTGCCTGGGCTGTGGTGATTGCGTGACGGATTGTGACTTTGATGCCATTCACATGAACCCCGAAACCGGACTGCCGGAAGTGGATGATGAGAAGTGCGTGGCCTGCGGAGCTTGCGTGGAAGCCTGTCCGAAAACCTTGATTGAACTTCGTAAGAAGGGGCCTAAAAATCGTCGGATTTACGTTTCGTGTCGCAACGAAGACAAAGGCGGCGTTGCGAAAAAATCGTGCGAAGTGGCCTGCATCGGATGTTCCAAATGTTTTAAAGTTTGTCCGTTCGATGCCATTACCATGAATAACAACTTGGCTTACATCAACTCCGACAAATGTAAACTGTGCCGCAAGTGTGTGGTTGAATGCCCGACCAATGCCATCATTGAAGAGAATTTTCCACCCCGCAAAATAAAAGCAGACCTTCCTCCGAAGCCGGCTCCTAAAACGGAAACCGTCGTAAAAACGGAGGCTGGCACCGAAAAATCAAACAAACCCGACAACATAGAAAAATAGGAGGACATCGTGTTAAAGACATTTAAACTAGGCGGGGTTCATCCAGCAGAAAACAAACTTTCAGCAGACAAGGCCATTGAAAAATTGCCACTGCCCAAAAGTGTTTTCATCCCCATTGCTCAACATATTGGCGCACCAGCACAAGCACTGGTCAAAAAAGGCGATTCAGTGAAAGTTGGCCAACTTATTGCCAAATCCGGTGGCTTTGTATCGGCCAATATCCATTCGTCTGTTTCAGGAACTGTTAAAAAAGTCGACCTTGCATTGGATAGCTCCGGTTATCCCAAACAAGGCGTTTTTATTGATGTTGTAGGTGACGAATGGGAAACCGGAATCAACACCAGCAGTCAACTCTTCGAAAAATTTGAAGTCGACAGTCAAGCGATTATCGACAAGATCAACGAAGCCGGAATCGTTGGATTGGGAGGTGCTACCTTCCCCACCCACGTCAAGTTGGTTCCGCCAGGTGGTATGAAAGCTGAAATGCTGTTGATCAACGGGGTGGAATGTGAACCTTATTTGACTTCCGACCATCGCGTGATGCTGGAAAGAGGCGCCGAACTTTTGGTGGGGATCCGATTGTTAATGACTGCTTTAAAAGTGAACAAAGCCTACATTGGAATTGAAAATAACAAACCGGATGCCATTGAAAACCTAAAAAAGTTAATTGCTTCTGATTCATCCATCGCGATAGTTCCACTGAAAGTAAAATATCCACAGGGTGGCGAGAAACAACTGATCAAAGCGGTGACCGGCCGTGAAGTTCCATCCGGGGCGCTCCCAATTTCGGTGGGCGCTGTTGTCAGTAATGTTGGGACAGCTTTGGCGGTATATGAAGCAGTTCAGAAAAATAAGCCTTTGATTGAACGTGTCGTCACCATCACCGGAAAGTCAGTTGAAAAACCATCCAACTTTTTAGTGCGCATCGGAACGCCGGTTCAGGAACTGATTGACGCAGCTGGCGGATTACCGGAAGATACAGGCAAAATCATCAGTGGCGGCCCCATGATGGGAAAAGCAATCGCATCAACAGACATTCCGGTAACGAAAGGAACTTCGGGTATCTTATTGATGCCTGAGCCAGAGTCGAAGCGAAAAAAGATGAAAAACTGTATCCGTTGCTCGCGCTGTGTAACCGTTTGCCCGATGGGATTAGAACCTTACTACCTGATGACCGTTTCCGACAAACAATTATGGGAGAAAGCTGAAGCGAGCAAAATCATGGATTGCATTGAATGTGGTTCGTGCAGCTACACCTGCCCTGCCGACCGTCCTTTGCTGGATTACATCCGCTTGGGGAAAGGCAAAGTGGGTAAAATCATGCGTGCCAGAAAACAATAAAACCAATTTCAAAATCTAAATAGTTGCACTTAAAAATGAATCAAAAATTACTAACCATATCGCCCTCACCGCACGTACACACCAGCGAGTCGGTGAATAAAATCATGTATCGGGTGATTCTGGCGCTTATGCCTGCGCTGGTCTGGTCGGTTTTCATGTTTGGCTGGGAAGCCATCCGGGTGACCCTGCTAGCCGTTGCAGCGTGTATGTCCATTGAATTCGCCATTCAGAAATACCTGTTAAAAACTGAACCTCAAATTATGGATGGGTCAGCAGCCTTGACGGGCATTTTACTGGCCTTTAACGTACCGGCAACATTACCTGCTTGGATGATCATTGCCGGAGCGCTCGTTGCTATTGGCGTTGGAAAACTTTCATTTGGTGGTTTGGGAAACAACCCATTCAACCCGGCTCTCGTTGGCCGTGTCTTCCTGCTGATTTCCTTCCCGGTGAACATGACCAGTTGGCCGGTAAGTCAACATGTCAATGTAGACGCACTGACAACAGCAACGCCGCTGGGACTTCTGAAAGAAGGCATCCAAAACGGGCAATCCGTGAGCGAGATTCTGCCCCACCTCCCACACAATATGGATATGCTCTACGGAAACATGTCCGGTTCATTGGGCGAAATTTCAGCCATATTCCTATTGCTGGGGTTTGCATATATGCTCTGGAAGAAAGTGATCACCTGGCACATTCCGGTTTTTGTATTGGGAACCATTTTCGTTTTCCAGGGCGCACTTTGGGTAATCAATCCTGACAAATATATCGAACCGATCTTTCACCTGTTAACTGGTGGTGCCATGCTGGGAGCCATTTTCATGGCCACCGATATGGTTACCTCACCAATGACCGTCAAGGGACAGCTGGTTTTTGGGATCGGCATCGGTGTAATCACTGTGCTCATTCGAAATTTCGGTGCTTATCCGGAAGGAATCTCATTTGCCATCCTGATCATGAATGGGTTCACCCCACTCATCAACGCATACATTAAACCAAAACGATTTGGAGGAAGCAACTAATGGCACAAAAAGAATCGACATTTTTTAGCATGACAGCCACCCTTTTTGTGGTCACTTTTGTCGCTGCGGGGATTCTGGGGTTCATCCATGATCTCACCAAAGATGATATTGCGCGTGCAAAACTGAAAGCTCAAAAGGAAGCCATTGAGAGCGTTCTTCCCAAATTTGACTCGTTGGGAAATTCATATAAAGTTCTACCACAGGACGGTGTTGACAGCCTGGTCTTTTTTCCGGCTTATGATACCAATCACCAGTTGGTTGGGACGGCTGTAAAAACATACACAAAAAAAGGTTTTAGCGGTCTTTTCAGTGTTATGGCAGGCTTAGCTCCTGACGGAACCATTACGGGATATGAAATTCTGGAACACAAAGAAACACCTGGGTTGGGCGCCAAAATGGTAAAATGGTTTAAAAACGCCAGCAAACCCAAACAAAACATCATTGGGAAAAACCCAGGGACAACCAAGTTTCAGGTGAGCAAAGATGGCGGCGATGTGGATGCAATCACAGCGTCAACCATTACGTCCCGCGCCTTTTTGGATGCCATTGTTCGCGCCTACAAAACTTATGAAGGCTCGCAACAACACCAGGAAGCAACTAAAAACCAACCGAAGGAAGGAGGACAATCATGAATCAACTACAAAATTTCTCCAAAGGATTTTTCAAGGAAAACCCGGTTTTCGTGCTGTTGCTGGGGATGTGCCCAACGCTTGGGGTAACATCATCAGCCATCAACGGACTGGGAATGGGACTGGCAACCACTTTTGTATTGGTGATGTCCAATGTCGTGATTTCAGCAGTCAAAAATTTCATCCCTGCCAAGGTGAAAATTCCAAGTTTCATCGTCATCATTGCTTCTCTGGTGACCGTGGTTGAATTGGTGATGCAAGCCTATCTGCCGGCCCTGTATAAAAGCCTGGGAATCTTTATTCCGCTGATCGTGGTAAACTGTATCGTACTTGGACGTGCTGAAGCTTTTGCTTCCAAAAATACCGTTCTTACTTCTACCATGGATGGACTGGGAATGGGGCTTGGTTTTTCAATGGCCTTGACCATGCTTGGCTCTGCCCGTGAGTTCTTAGGAAGCGGAAGGCTTTTTGGAATCACCATTTTCCCAGAAGACTACGGCATGTTGTTGTTCGTGCTTGCACCGGGAGCCTTCATCGTGTTAGGTTACCTGATTGCATTAATCAGACGTTTAAGAAAAGCATAGGAGGTTAAAAAATGGACTATTTTATTATCATCATATCGGCGATCTTTGTTAATAACATTGTATTAAGCCAATTCCTCGGGATTTGCCCATTCCTGGGTGTTTCCAAGAAAATATCCACCGCGGTAGGAATGACCGGCGCCGTGACCTTTGTGATGGTCATAGCGACAATTGTTACCTACCTCATTCAAATGTACATCCTGGTACCATTTGACTTGATGTACCTACAGACGATCTTCTTCATTTTGGTCATCGCAGCACTGGTTCAGCTGGTTGAAATTATTTTGAAAAAAGTGAGTCCGGCGCTTTACCAGGCATTGGGTGTTTTTCTCCCATTGATTACGACCAACTGTGCCATTCTTGGTGTGGCTATCTTAACAGTACAAAAAGAATTCAACTTACTTGAAGGTGTTGTCTTTGCTATTTCCAATGCCATTGGCTTCGGACTGGCTCTGGTAATTTTTGCCGGTCTGCGTGAACATCTTGATCTGATAAATGTTCCTAAGGGACTAAAAGGAACTCCGATTGCACTCATCGTTGCCGGCATTTTGGCAATGGCATTCATGGGTTTCAGTGGCTTAGTTTAAGTAAGGGATTCAAAAAAAGCTATTTAGATCGATCTGTTTTAAAAGATTAATCAACATTTAGATCCAACAAAACATCTTTAGAATAGATCAAAGGCAGCATCTTCCGGTGCTGCCTTTTTTGTGTTAGGTCGAGCCGACTGAGCAGGTGACTTGAAGTCACCTGTTCATTAGAACACGTTGCATTTTATTTTCAATTGCTTTATTTTTCATGAGGTCAATAAAACAATCAATTCATGCTAATTTGAAATTAGCCACCTCTACCACATATACAATCGAGGTAATAATTCGCAAAAAATCTTCTTCCACAGGGAAAACTACTTGTTCTTTTTATAAAAAATCAAAAAATACATCCAGCCGCATGCTGACATTCTTGCCTGTTGTATCATGCCTACACATTTTCATTTGTTGGTACATGTGAATCAAGTTCAGGTGGAACATATTGAGCAGGTGACTCAAAGTCACCTGCTCAAGAACTAACTTTCTTTTACCGAATCCGGTCGATCGACCTAACCAAAGCTTCATCTTTGCCGATGTTGCGAATGGCCAGGTAATCCAAAATAATGGCAACCAACGGAAAGGCAACCGCAATTTTAAAGCTCACATCAGCTCCATTAAAGGTGTAATAAGTAAAAAAGTAAAACATGCCAAACAGTCCCAGCATGATGATAATCGAGAACGTCAAAATTCGAATTTGTAGTATGCGTTTCTTGTACAAGATAAAAGCAGCCACATGAAGCACCAAGATAATACCAACGAAAATGGTGATCGCCAATCCGCTGTGCTCGATTTTGCCTTCACGAACGATTCCTCGAATGTCGAAAAGATACAAATTGTTGTCGGACAAAATTTCGGCAAACGGCAGTTCAAACAAAAAGCCAACCAATGCGACCGAAATTAAAATATAAAGTGATTGAATACGTTGAATCATGTCTTAAAATTTTTTGGCAAAATTACATTTTTGTACCGAAGAGGCAACCTAAAAGTTGAGATTTTGAGCCTCCTTTCAATTTACGCAACACGCACACGTTTGTTGGTTTGTGTGTACCAAATGTAGCCTTCCACATCGGTGTAGCCACATTTTTTCAGTTCGCTCATGTAGCCTTTCACTTGGTAATGGTATTTTTCCAACTCCTTCTCCCCTGATTTATAATCCACCACCACCACCTGCTCTCCGTTCAGCATGATGCGATCCGGACGCTTGAGGTGCTTTTTACCAGACAGGATGGAGCGTTCATTCATCACCCGGCAACTGCCGTCAAACCAATTTTTGACTTCCGGGTCAGCTAGCAATTCCTGCAACTGCAATTTCATGGTTTCCCCTTCTACAGAAGAGATAAGCCCCTTAAAAATGAGGTCATTGACAGCTGCGTTCACATCGTTTGCTGTTTCGATATTTGCCAATACTTCGTGAATGATTTTCCCTTTGTTAATTTTTGTCGAAGCCAGCTTGTCACTGGTAAAAAAATGTTCATGGCGTTTTCGCAAGCTCAGGTGGTTATGAAAATCCGTAAAATGAAAATCATCCATCAGCAAAAAGTTGCCTTTTTCTTTCTTCTCTCTTTCAAAATAAGTCAATTCCCCAATTGAAACGTCACCAGATTCCTCGGCATAAAAATCAGCTAGTGAAACAAACAGAGACGGATCACCTTTCAATGCAAAATTGTCAGCCTGTTCTACTGCATTAAACAAAACATCGGCAATGCTACTCATTTTCCCATTCTCAACCGACCATGTAAACAAAGCCACCCGGGCACGGGTCAGTGCAACGTAAAGCAAGTTTAAATTGTCAATGTAATGACTGATTTTCTCCTGAAAATATTCTTCAAAGAAGATGGATTCTCCCATTCTCTTTTCAAACTTGACAGGTACCAACTCCAGTTGATTAAACGGCGGCAACTTCGGCTTGCACCATAAAATTGGAGCAAACTGGGCTGAGATGTCAATCTTCCAGTCACAAAATGGGATGAACACATAATTGTACTCCAACCCCTTGGCTTTGTGAATGGTTTGAATGCGAATGGCGTTCAGATCTTCAGAAACGGCAATGGTCTTTTTCTGTCCCTGTTCTTCCCACCAGGTCAGGAATGCAGCAATATCGGTCGTTCGGTTTTTCATGAAAGTTGAAACCTGATCGATGAAAGCCTGCAGATAAGCCAGCTCCGGCTTCAACTCAAACAAGTAGAACAACTCGCAACATTTAAAAATGATTTCCTGAATGTTTCGGCTACTGAGCAGTTCACTGAAATAATCACTTTGCAAAAAGGTTGAAAGCGTGTTGCCATCGTTTTGGAGCTGCTCAAACCAACTGGAATCATCCGGCTTTTCGTACGATTGAAAACCGAGATTCAATTGATCTGACTGTGTTTGTGACAAATTCGGTACCTTATTCAGTGCTTTCAATTGCTCAAACAGCTCGTTGTAGTACAAATGATTAGCCAACGCCAGCGAAACCTGGTCGCTCGGATCGACCAATAAATGCAACAAAGCCAGGATAAAACTCACCGCAGACGAGTTTTTCACGTACAACGACTCGCTGGAAAGCACGTTAAAATTATAGTGTTCTGTGGAACGATTTTTTTCAAGCAACAAGCGATCGGCAATCGTTTTTGCCTCTTTTTGCGTTCGCACCAAAACCGCAATATCACGGGCGCTGGCTCCCAAATCCTGAACGGTCTTTATTTGCGAGATCAACTCATCCAGAATGGTTGCTTCGAGCTCTTCTTTTTCATCTTTGTCAGGCTTCCGGAAAAGACGCATTCGTATTGCACCCGCATCAGCAGTTGCTGTTTTGGCCACCTCCTGAATACTCTGGCCATAAACCGATTCAATTTGCGAAGCCATTGGCGACTCCGTTAAATTAGTATCAGCCATTTCCCCATTCACATGCTGTTGTAATAATTGCGGCAGCAATTGAAACAGACTGTTGTTGAAACGAATCACATTCCCTGTACTTCGCCAATTCTGTTGCAGGGTTTCTTCGTTCACCCCATTGTTGGGAAATTGTTGGGCAACCTGGCTGGCCAGCAGGTTCCAATCGCCATTTCGCCAGCGATAGATCGCCTGTTTCACATCGCCAACCACCATTCCCAGGTTGTCTTCTGCCAACGAATTTTCAATCAACGGGCGGAAGTTGCCCCATTGTAAGCCAGAAGTATCCTGGAACTCATCAATCATGAAATGCTTGTAAAAAACACCGGTCTTCTCGTAAATGAACGGCGTCTCTGAATCGTCGATAATATTTTTCAGCAATGTACCGGAATCCGAAATCAGCACCACTCCTTTGCCCTGTGTCACCTTGTGTACCATCGCCCGCAGATCCACCAAAATTCCCAAGGTGTACAATTGCCCGGCAATCATTTTGGCCGTGTTGTAATCATGCAGTTTTTTGAAAAAATAGGAAACAGCCTCGTTCAATAACGGTTGTAAGACATCTGCGGCTTCAAGAATGTTAGCTTTGTCGCTTTTCTTGATCCACAATGAAACATCTTCGGCAGCATCAACAGCTCGCTTGCCGGGCCAACCATCAAAATTGCCGTCTGCCAGTCGTTGAAAAGAATTGGCTGCACCATTTTTACCATATTTAAACTCAGTTACCGAAACACCATGTTCCTGGATGGCCAGCAATCCGGCCCGACCAATCCGTTTCAGGTTATTTTCAAACTGGTGAGTGATCTGGTTCAGTTCCTTCTTATATTTTGAAATGAATGTTTTGTCCTTGATTTTCCCGGAGAGCTCCTCATTCAGCGCTTTGAAATTCTCGTTATAAATTTGACTCCCCAGGCGAAAAATGTCATTTTTCAGGTTCCAGCCGCCACCCTCCTGAATCTTTTCGTTCGCAAACTTTTTCAGCCAATCAAACAGTTCCGGATCTTCATCAATCGACAGCAGCAACTCATCAACGGCTTCCTCCAAAATCAGGTTCTCTTCCAAATCAACCTGGTACGCTGCATTGATACCCAGTTCCCGATTGAACGATTTGATCACCCGCTGAAAAAAACTGTCGATTGTACTGATGGAAAAGCGCGAATAATCGTGCAGAATCAGCCGTAGACTTTTCTTCGCACGTTCTGCAATTTCTACAGCCGGTAGTTTCAACTCGTCCTC
>DATFMO010000451.1:0-5571 GCA_035266925.1 Sunxiuqinia sp.
AAATAAAATGTCATTGCAAGCCAAATCGAAGTAACCCATCCACTGAGTATTACTTTAGCCGTTCCTCATGCTTCAAATGACCTCAAAAAACAAGAGGTGAATCATTAACAATTCACCTCTCTATATAATTGAACTATTTTACATGCATTTTTTCAAACTCCAGCATACAATCGATCAATGCCTGGATACTTTCTTTTGGCATCGCATTGTAGATTGAAGCCCGGAAACCACCAACTGAACGGTGCCCTTTAATGCCAGACATACCTTTTGACGTGGCAAATTCGAAGAACTCTTTTTCCAGTTCTTCGTAACCGTCATTCATGATGAAACATACATTCATTAACGAACGATCTTCTTTATTAAGAACGGTACCTTTGAACAATGGATTCCGGTCAATTTCATCGTAAAGTATACCTGCTTTTTCTTCATTGATTTTCTGCATCGCTTCAACTCCGCCCTTTTCTTTCAACCATTTCAGAGTCATCAAAGCTGAATAGATTGGAGTCACAGGAGGCGTGTTGAACATGGAACCAGCATCAATATGAGTTTGATAGTTTAACATAGTTGGAACTGGATGATCAACTTTTCCAAGAATGTCGTTACGAATGATCACAAAAGCAACACCTGCAGGTGCCAGGTTCTTTTGAGCACCGCCGTATATAATTCCATATTTTGTTACGTCGACCGGGCGAGAGAAAATATCAGATGACATGTCAGCCACAACCGGGATATCCAGGTCGAAGTCGTGACGGATTTGTGTTCCATAAATCGTGTTATTCGATGTAAAATGGAAATAATCTGCATCCTTCGGAATTTCAAAACCTTTTGGGATATAGTTGTAAACAGTGTCTTTCGAAGAAGCCACTTCTACAACTTCGCCAAAGAATTTTGCTTCTTTGATGGCTTTTGCTGACCAGGAACCTGTATTCAGATAAGCGGCTTTTTTCTTCATCAAGTTGTATGGAACCATGCAGAATTGCATTGAAGCACCACCGCCGAGGAATAAAACCGAATAGTTATCCGGAATATTCAACAGTTCGCGGAACAAAGTCTGGGCTTCTTCCATAACGGCAATAAATTCTTTTCCGCGATGTGATACTTCCATCACAGAAAGCCCAGTACCTGCAAAATCGTTAATGGCTTCAGCAGTTTTTTCTATTGTGTATTGGGGCAAAATAGATGGTCCGGCTGAAAAATTATGTTTCTTCATGTTTATTAAATTATTAAGGGTTAAAATTTATTTCGATGTAAAATTAAATATTCATTCAAATTAACGGAAAATTGCCGTCTTGATATCTGAAAAAAATCAGCAATCCAAAAAGTAAACAAGTTATAAAACACTAATCTACAACAGGCAAACCTCCTGATAGAAATCATAAAAAGTCACCTATTTTTTTAACTCAACTTGCCCAATTGTCTTAGCGAGTAATTCACCATCTGCAAAATAGGGAACCAGGTTTGTAAAGTCCAATTGGTGACAAAACTCAATGCAATCGTCTAATCCTTTTGAAGCCAGTCGATCTTTCTGCGCTGCTTTCAAAATATAGCCATTCAGGTCATTCTTTGCCAGTGACCACAAGTCGATGGATGCCGTCACGGCATCACAAATCGATTCATACTTTCCAGAATGCAACAACCTTTCAGCCAATGCGCCGGCAAAAATGGTATCCTCCAAACTGAAACGATCTTTCCACGACGCACAAAAGATCAAAACCGGGGCATCCTGTTCAACTAAATAATTCACTAAAGCTGAAAGATTCAAAAACGATCCAATCAACACCTCCCTGGAATGGCTGGCCATTTTGATGCAGCGAGTGCCATTTGTTGTCGAATAAGCAATGTCGTTGCCACGCACACGCTCCACTGAAAAGTTGAAGGGTGAATTGCCAAAATCAGCAAAGTCGAGCACATAGCCGTCACGTTCAGATGCCACAATATAACCTTCCTCTTTCTTCTGCCGGGCATCCTCAACCGTTGAAACCGGAATGATTCGGTTAACTCCGTTTGCAAACGCTGTGCAAACGGAAGAAGTAGCCCGCAGGATATCAACTACTACCACAATATTTTCATCGTTGGCATGTTTGTCGTAAATGCCTGGCGTCAAACAAACTTCTAATCGACGTTTTTTTGTGTTCATACTTTCAAATCGGGTTCAATCAATGAGCAAAGATAAAGTACTATTCAGAATTTTGTCGGATTGAAGCCATTTATTCCCTTATATTGAATAATTCTTAACGAGCTAAAACCGAACAAAAAAAGCCCGCTGAAATCAGCGAGCTTTTAAGATTAGTAAAGTTGTAAGTCAACCCCCTTTATTGAAGACTCACAAAAGGGACTTTTACGACCCTTGCTTGCAGCAACTTATTACGAACACGCACATAAATTTCTGTTCCAAATGCTGAATATTCTTTGGCAATGTACCCCATTCCAATGCCTTTATTCAACATCGGCGATTGCGTTCCGGAAGTTACCTTTCCTATTACGTTTCCATATTTGTCTGTTAATTCATAGTCATGGCGAGGAATTCCGCGATCAACCATTTCAAATCCCCGAAGTTTTCGACTCACTCCTTCTGTACTCTGCACTCGAAGAAGTTCTTTGTCGATGAACGGATTGTTTTCATTGAATTTGGTGATCCATCCCAAACCAGCTTCAATTGGCGAAGTGGCATCATCAATATCGTTACCATAAAGACAAAAGCCCATTTCCAACCTCAAAGTATCGCGGGCTCCCAACCCAATGGGTTTGATTCCAAATTCTTCGCCGGCTTCGAAAATTGCACGGTAGATTTTTTCAGCGTAGTGGTTGTCGAAATATAATTCAAAACCACCCGAACCGGTATAGCCAGTCGCTGAAATGATCACTTCCTCAACTCCCGCAAATTGATCAATAATAAATGTATAATATGGAATTCCAGTTAAATCTGCCCGGGTAAGTTTTTGTAATACCTGAATGGCTTTCGGTCCCTGGATCGCTAGTTGACTGATGCGATCTGACGCATCTTCAAGCTCTACATTGTCGTCATTTTGAGAGACAATCCATTTCCAGTCTTTTTCAATATTGGCTGCATTAACAACCAACATATATTTATCGGGTTCATAATGGTATACGAGTAAATCGTCTACAATCCCACCCTTGCCATTCGGCATACAAGTATATTGCGCCTGTCCGATTCTTAATTTTGAAACATCGTTCGTGGTCACTTTTTGAACTAATTTGGCGGCATTGTTGCCTTTCAACCAAAATTCACCCATGTGCGACACATCGAACACACCAACGCGCTGACGCACCGTTAGGTGCTCATCCTTTATCCCACTGAATTCCACTGGCATTTCATATCCAGCAAATTCCACCATTTTCCCACCAGCTTCCTTGTGCAGTTGATTAAAGGCTGTCTTCTTCATGCATTTTTTATTTGAATTTGTAAAAATAGAGGTATAAAGTTCTAAAATTCATGAAAAATATCAGGAATCGTGCGTGATTAATAAGAAAATATGTATGCAAAACATATATATATTTATTCGGTTTTCATATCTTTTCAGTCCTTAATTAAAAAACCTATTTTATGGAAACTAAAAGAATGACAAATTTGAAGTTGCTGAGAGAGGCAACAGGAGGAGAATCTAGCGTGATGAAAGAAGTCATTGAATCGTTCATTGATCAGCTTCCTACACTTAGAAAAGGTTTTAGAAATCATCTCCAAAACAAACAGTGGAAAGAACTTGGCAACACTGCCCGAATGGCAAAAGCATCTGTCATGACTGTTGGTTTAAACGAATTGGCCGAACATTTGCAAAAAATGCAGATGAAAATTTTCAAAGAAGTCGGATTTGATTCGTATCCCTTATACATTGAAGAATTTGAAACTGTCACGACCCTGGCAGAAGTTGAATTAACAGAAGAATTATTCAAACTACGATCAACAAATTAATTTACCAAACGCTTATGTAATATTTTCAGAACTAGCTCCGTTGGTATTATCAACGATTTTTAACTAGTTTTGCATGTCGTTTATTATTAGAATTAAAATGTCAGGGGAAAAATATACGAATCTTGAGTATTTAAAGGAGATCACAGGAGGTGAAGATGAAATTCTGAAGGAATTTATCGTCATGTTTTTTGAACAACTTCCAGAGTTTAAAATAGGACTGCATGAGCATCTGAATAAAAAAGAGTATACAAAGCTTGGAGAATTAGCACACAAAGCTAAATCGTCTGTGATGACTTTTGGAATGGATGATTTAGGGTGGCGACTCAAAGAGTTGCAGTTAAAAACTCAGAAACAGGTAGGGATTGACTCCTATCCTGATTATTTGCGGGAATTTGACGAAGTCATCGCGCAGGCAGAAAAAGAATTACAAGAAGTTCTTGACAATATGAATTAGAAAAAGAGGCTCCAAAATGGAGCCTCTTTTTTTCACCTCTGACAGTTATTCTGATTTAAATCGTATCTCATCGTCTTCCAAAACTACTTGCACGGTTCGGTCAATTTGTACCTCCCCAGCCAGTATTTTCTTCGACAATTCATTTAAAATGTATTTCTGCAGAATCCGGTTAACAGGTCGTGCACCATATTGCGGATCATAACCGATTGTTGCCAACCAATCAACTGCATCGTCTGTAATCTTGATCTTTAAATCCTGATTGCCCATTCGTTTTACAATCCGCTTAAATTGGATGCGAACTATTTCTTTAACATCTTCGCGCGACAAAGGCGTAAACATGATGGTTTCATCAATCCGGTTCAGGAATTCCGGGCGAATGGTTTTTCGCAACAAGTTAAAAATCGCGGTCCGCGTCTCTTCGTAAATTTCAGCCTTATTATTTTCATTCATCCGCTCAAATCCATCCTGAATAATCTGTGATCCAAGGTTGGAAGTCATGATAATGATGGTGTTTTTGAAATTAACCAACCGACCTTTATTATCAGTCAGCCTTCCATCATCCAACACTTGCAGCAACACATTAAATACATCCGGGTGCGCCTTTTCAATCTCATCGAACAACACAACCGAATATGGCTTTCTTCGAACGGATTCACTCAATTGCCCTCCTTCATCATAACCAACATACCCCGGGGGCGAACCGATCAAGCGAGTAACCGAGAATTTCTCTTGGTACTCGGACATATCAATACGGGTCATCATATTTTCATTGTCAAACAAGTATTCAGCCAACGCTTTGGCCAACTCTGTTTTCCCAACACCTGTTGTGCCAAGGAATATGAATGAGCCAATCGGTCGCCTTTCATCCTGCAACCCAGCCCGGCTGCGACGCACAGCATCAGCTACAGCACGAATTGCCTCACCCTGTCCAACCACACGATTCTGCAGCTCTTCCTCAAGATGCAACAATTTGTCGCGTTCACTTTGCAGCATTCGGGAAACAGGGATACCTGTCCAACGAGAAACAACATCGGCAATATCTTCAGCATCGACCTCTTCTTTAATAAGCGAATCTCCCTGAATTTCTTTTAACTCCTTTTGCAGCCGATCGATTTCAGCTTCAACTTCCTTGATTTTTCCATAGCGCAACTCAGCCACTTTGCCATAGTCCCCCGACCGTTCTGCC
>DATFMO010000452.1:0-6230 GCA_035266925.1 Sunxiuqinia sp.
AGGTCGCTTATTCCGGGAAAGATTACCTGGCCCAGATGCAGGAGCGGGAGTCCCAGCGAACAGGAATTCCATCCTTAAAAATTGCTTTCAACAATGTATTCGGCTATTACATTGAAGTTCGGAATACGCACAAAGATAAAGTTCCTGAGGATTGGATTCGTAAGCAAACGCTGGTCAATGCTGAACGCTATATTACGGAAGAACTGAAAGAATACGAAAGTAAAATTCTGGGTGCTGAGGAAAAAATCCTGGCACTTGAAGCCAAGCTTTTCAATGAGTTGGTGGTCGCACTTTCAGAATACATTCAGGCTGTGCAGTTGAACGCCTCGGTAATTGCGAAGTTGGACTGTTTACTTTCATTCGCGACCTCAGCCAATGAATATAGTTATTACCGGCCCGAAGTTAACGATTCCAACATAATCGACATCAAGGAAGGGCGTCACCCGGTGATTGAGCAACAATTACCCATTGGCGAATCCTACATCAGCAATGATGTTCTGCTGGATCAGGAAGGGCAGCAGGTGATCATCATCACCGGGCCTAATATGGCGGGTAAATCGGCCTTGTTGCGCCAAACAGCATTGATTGTTTTGATGTCGCAAGTTGGTTCGTTTGTGCCGGCCAAGTCAGCAAAAATCGGCTATGTTGATAAAATATTTACCCGTGTTGGAGCCTCGGATAACATCTCGCTGGGCGAGTCAACTTTTATGGTGGAGATGAATGAGGCAGCCAGTATTTTGAATAACCTCTCGGATCGCAGCCTGATTTTGCTGGACGAATTGGGACGTGGAACATCAACCTATGATGGTATTTCCATTGCCTGGTCGATTGTGGAATACATTCATGAACATCCAAAAGCCAAGGCAAAAACGTTGTTTGCAACGCACTACCACGAGCTCAATGAAATGGAAAAGTCGTTTGGTCGGGTTTGCAATTACAACGTCTCGGTGAGAGAGGTGGACAACAAAGTGATTTTCCTGCGGAAATTGGTGCGTGGTGGAAGCAATCATAGCTTTGGTATTCATGTGGCCAAAATGGCCGGGATGCCGCCGTCTGTTGTCAACCGAGCCGATGAAATTCTGGCACAGCTTGAAGATGCCAACCGAAAGGATTCCCTGGCGAAACCGCTGGACGGCATGGCGGAGCAGCGCGAAGGTTTTCAAATGAGCTTCTTTCAATTGGATGATCCGGTGTTATCACAAATCCGGGATGAGATCAAACACCTCGATATTGATAACCTGACACCGCTTGAGGCACTTAACAAGCTACACGGCATTAAAAAATTGTCGGGCTTAAAATAGGCTGGGAAAGATCGAGTAGAAAATGCCTGATTTTTTCTGGGTAATTTTTGGAGAAAGAAAAATTAGCAATATATTTGCATCGCTGTTTTCGGGAGCTGAAAGCAGCGTGTTCTTTAAAATAAAATGCGAGAATAGCTCAGTTGGTAGAGCACGACCTTGCCAAGGTCGGGGTCGCGGGTTCGAGTCCCGTTTCTCGCTCAGAGAAAAGGGAGGAGAAGTTTATCCTGATAATTATCGGGAAGTCCCGTTTCTCGTTCATTATAGTGAATGCTGGTCATCCGGATTATTCACTTTAAAGGATGCCCGGATGGTGGAATTGGTAGACACGTTGGACTTAAAATCCAATGACCATTAACGGTCGTGCGGGTTCAAGTCCCGCTCCGGGTACTTTCTAAGTACTTTTAATATTTTGCGAGAATAGCTCAGTTGGTAGAGCACGACCTTGCCAAGGTCGGGGTCGCGAGTTCGAGTCTCGTTTCTCGCTCATTAAAAAGCCTTCCGTTTGTGAGGCTTTTTTTGTTCTGGAAAATCTTACCTACTACGTTTATCGGATCAATTGATATTTCAGGTGAAGTGAATCAATTAAATTCGGTACTTCCTTCACGTGGTTCATTTCCATTCACCTTCCAAGAAGGCTGCCGAGTAAGGACACGCCAATTCGGGTTTGCAGATGTTGGGGCTTTGCCCCAAACCCCATTGACTTTTTTCCAGCAGCTGAAAAAAGCCGCCGCTGAAGATTAAAAGCTAAAAATGAACTGCGTTCCGCTAAATAAAAAGAACTCGTCCTTTTGGCCGTTCGTCCCTCACGTCCAACGTTCCTCAAACAGCTATTTATTTTTAACGCTCCACTCCATCCATTTTCTAAACGTTTTTTCTCTTAGGCGGATCCAAAATTGCAGAAGATTAGGAGTCAAAACAAACAGGGCTGGTTGCAAGCTTTGGATTAGATGACCACGCCCTAACCCCGAAGGGGTGTAACAATAATAGCCCCGGATGTCAATCCGGGGTTACTGTTCATATTCTTTCCAAATTAGTCCCGAAAACAGTTAAAACATGTTATTCAGCATAAAAATATCTAAATTTGTGGCCTCCAAAATCGCAACTTCATGGCATATCTGAATAATGTAATGATCATCAGGCAACAGCTTATGGCACGATTGGTCAGGCTTTTTAAAGCTGGTGAATTAACAGAGAAAATCAACCAGATTCCTGTTGAGCTCTATCCTAAAAATCGGGAGGCCCGTGGCCGTTGCTGTGTCTATAAGGAGCGGACAATCACCAGATACAAAATGATTCCATTGCTGGGGCATGAGGTATCTGAAGACGACATCGACTTGTTTCCGCTTGAGAATTATGCTGAGAAAGCATTGGAACGTCAGGAGCCTTCAGAAAAAATATTGACCGTTGTGGATGAAGCTTGCACTGGTTGTGTGCAGGCAAACTATGTGGTAACTAATTTATGCCGGGGGTGTGTGGCTAGCCCGTGTGTGATGAACTGTCCGAAAAATGCCATTCGTTTTACGCCAACTGGTCAAACAGAAATTAAACCGGAACAATGCGTCAACTGCGGACTTTGTCAAAAAGCATGTCCTTATCATGCGATTATTTACATGCCTATCCCATGTGAGGAAGCGTGTCCAGTGGATGCGATAAAAAAGAATGAAAATAGCGTTGAGGAGATTGATCCTGACAAATGTATTTACTGTGGGAAATGTATCACAGCATGTCCGTTTGGCGCGATTTTCGAGTTGTCAGCGATTATTGATGTGTTGAAAGCCATTGAGCAAAAAGAGGAAGTGATTGCGATGATTGCACCGGCGATCATGGCACAATATGCTGAAGCGCCCGGAAAGGTGATGGCAGCGATCAAAGCGATTGGTTTTGCCGACGTTGTAGAAGTCGCTCGCGGCGCTGAAAAGACGGCTCGAAATGAGGCTTTGGAACTTCAGGAAAAGATGGAAAATAGTAAATCATTTATGACAACATCGTGCTGTCCTTCGTATGTTGAAGTAGTCCGGAAACACGCTCCCGGACTTGCAGATAAAGTTTCGCACACGCCGTCTCCAATGGCATACACGGCAGAGGAACTTCGCGAGAAACGCCCAAATGCCAAGACCGTTTTTATTGGTCCGTGTGTAGCCAAACGAAAAGAGGCGAGAGACCTGGGAACGGTTGATTTTGTGCTGAGCTTTGAAGAGCTGGATGCCATGATGGTGGGCATGGAGATTCAACCGGAACAGATGGAAGCGTTGGCACTGGAGAAGTATTCCACAGAATCCCGTGGGTTCCCGCAGAGTGGGGGCGTATTAAACGCGATTTTGGCCGAGAATCAAGTGGTCGAATTTACGCACGAGAAAATTGATGGTATCGACAAGCAGGCAATCCGACAAATCAAACAATTGGAAAAAGGAAAGAATGGCGCTCATTTCTACGAGGTAATGGCTTGCCAGGGAGGCTGCGTCGGCGGCCCCGGGGCCAATGTGAAATCAGCTAAAGCGAAGAAGAATTTTATTCAGTCGATGCGGGCGCTATCGTAATCAATTTGCCCAAGGATTCAGGGACAATCATTTTTTTCGAATTACCATCAGCCCATCCCTCAGCGGAATAATCATTTGGCTGACCCGTAGATCATTTTTGATTTTTTCATTGAAAGCCAGGATTCCTTGAGTTTGCTCGTCATTAGGATCAATTGTTTCCACGACTTTGCCGTCCCAGAGAATGTTGTCAGCGATCAGGATTCCGCCCGGACGAACTTTGTCGATCACCAAATCGAAGTAGGTACAATATTCCCGTTTGTCGGCATCAATAAAAACCAGGTCGAACGATTCGTCGAGTGAGGCAATAATACTTTTGGCATCGCCGATGTGTTGCGTGATTTTGTCGCTCAAACCGGATTTTTCAAAATACCTCTTGGCCATGATTTCCAGTTCGTCATTGATTTCAATGGTATGGAGCATGCCGCCTTTCTGTAGCCCTTTGGCCAGGCAAATGGCTGAATAGCCGGTGTAGGTTCCAATTTCCAAGATTCGTTCGGGCTGCATCATCTGGCTGAAAAGCTCCAGCATGTTCCCTTGCAAATGCCCGGAAAGCATTCGTGGGCGTAACACCTTCAAAAAGGTTTCCCGTTCCAATTCCTGCAAAACGAGGTCTGCTTCGGTTGTGTGTTCAAGGATGTATTTTTCAATATCACTGTTCGTGTCCATCATAAATAGGTTAACATGCTCATTCGGCTTTCATCAAAAATTTCGTTGGCAATTTCCCGAAGTTGTTGCCCGGTGATGGCTTCAATTTTGGCATAAATCTGCGGTAAACTGTCCACTTTGTTATAAAGCAGGAAGCTTTTCCCCAGTGCCAGCATCAGATCATCACGATTTTCACTCGAAAGGGCGATTTGTCCAATCAGCTGCTTTTTGGCTTTGCTCAGTTGCAGAATGCCTAGTTCCTTGTTTTTCAGTTGCCGAAATTCACGTTTGATAATTTTGATGGCACGTTCCATGTTTTCGCGATCAGTGCCAAAATAGATATTGAACTGTCCGGTATCTGAAAAAGCTGTGTAGCTCGACTCCACATTGTAAGCGATGCCATTTCGCTCACGCAGGGCTAAATTCAACCTGGAATTCATGGATTGCCCACCCAGCATATTGTTGAGCAAAACCATCCCCATTCGTTTATCATCCTGTGCGTCGTAGGCAATATTCCCATATACACAATGAGCCTGGAATGTGTCGCGTTTTTCAGTCCGAATTCCCGGTGTATAATTGTCAAATTTTTGCCGCTGTGTTTCCCGTGGACTGTAAGGAATGTCGTTAAAGAACTTTTCAGCCAGGTATAAAAACCGTTTAAAGCTGATGTTACCCACCGAACACAAAACCATCTCGTTGGTGTGGTAATTTTTCTTCACAAAATCGAAGATGTTGTCGCGTGTAAATGATTTCACCAATTCCGGTGTTCCTAAAATATTCCGGGCAATAGGGTGGCCATCAAAAAGTAACTCATCAAAATCATCAAAAATCAATTCCGAAGGGCTGTCTTTGTAAGAGTTGATTTCATCAATCACCACCTCTTTTTCCTTTTGAAGTTCCCTGGCAGGGAAAGTGCTGTTGGTCAGGATATCGCTGATCAACTCCATACTACGGGAATAGTGCTCATTTAAAAACGAAGCATAAACGGCTGTCTCCTCTTTGGAAGTGTAGGCATTTAGTTCTCCGCCAACATCTTCAATACGACTGATGATGTGATAGGCCTTTCGCTTTTTGGTGCCCTTAAAAATCACGTGCTCAATAAAGTGAGCAATTCCTTGCTCGGCAGTCGTTTCATCCCGTGAACCAGTATTGAGAATGATGCCAAAATGGGCTGCCGGCGATTCCACCCGCTGATGAATTAACCGGATGCCATTGTTGAGTGTATGTGTGTATATTTCCAAAATCATTTAAATTGGAGTGCAAAAGTAGGAAACGATCAGGGATTTTCAATTGATAATGATATGAAAAAGAAAAGGTTTATGATTAGGGGGTCTATTTTTTGTATGTGAAGGGCAAAAAATTGTTTTGTAGTTAAATTATTTGACTTATATTTGCCACCGCAAAACACAACGGTGCCATAGCTCAGTTGGTAGAGCAACGGACTGAAAATCCGTGTGTCCCTGGTTCGATTCCAGGTGGCACCACTTAAGAGGGAAAAGTTGAAAGACTTATTCCCTCTTTTGTTTTTGGGGGCTGTGTCCCTGGTTCGCCGCGATAGCTATCGCGGCCAGATGGTACCAAATAAAGGGGGAAGAAACAGAATCGTCACTCTGTTTTTGTTTTGCGGATCAATTACTTTTGGTTTACATGAAGTACTTTGTCTACATTTTTTATAGTTTATCAACAGACCGCTATTACATTGGCCAAACTTGCAATATTAATGAACGTTTAAAGCAACACAATTCAT
>DATFMO010000453.1:0-2660 GCA_035266925.1 Sunxiuqinia sp.
CGGACACGAAATTGTGGAAATGGGATTGGTGAAATTGTATCGCATTACTGGTGAAAAGAAATACCTGAACCTTGCCAAATTCTTCATCGACAGCAGGGGAAAAGTACGTGATCCGAACAAAGCTTATTCACAGGATCATAAGCCGGTTATTGAGCAAACACAAGCCGTTGGACATGCTGTCCGTGCCGGTTATTTGTACTCCGGTGTTGCTGATGTAGCTGCGCTGACTGGCGACACAGCTTACCTGAAATCCATCGACAAAATCTGGCACAACATGGTTTCCAAGAAGTTTTACATCACCGGTGGTGTTGGTGCACGTCATGCTGGTGAAGCTTTTGGAGATAACTACGAATTGCCCAACCTGACAGCCTACAACGAAACTTGCGCGGCCATTGCCAATGTGTACTGGAACTATCGCATGTTCTTGTTGCATGGCGACTCGAAATACATTGATGTACTGGAACGAAGCCTATACAATGGCGTAATTTCCGGCGTTGGGCTGGATGGGAAAACCTTCTTCTACCCCAACCCGTTGGAATGCGACCTTCAATACAAATTTAACCAGGGGAATACATTGACTCGCCAACCCTGGTTTGATTGTTCGTGCTGCCCAACCAATCTTTGTCGGTTTATGCCATCGGTGCCCGGATATATTTACGCCCAATCCGGTGACAAACTATTTGTAAACCTGTTCATCCAAAGTTCATCAAACATTAATATTGATGGGAATAAGGTGGCTGTCAGCCAGGAAACGGACTATCCCTGGCAAGGTAATGTAAAAGTTTCCGTATCACCCGAAAAAGAAAATTCATTTGCTGTTTGCCTGCGTATTCCTGACTGGACAAATAACCAACCGGTTCCAAGCGACCTATATACGTTTGAGAAACCTGTCGATAATCGTTTGTCAATAAAAGTAAACGGAGAACCAGCAGCATACTCGCAAGAAAAGGGATACGCCGTGATCACTCGCGACTGGAAAAAAGGTGATGTCATCGACTACTCCATGCCAATGGATATTCGCCGCGTGAAAGCCAATCCGCAGGTGAAAGATGATGAGGGCAAAGTAGCGCTGGAACGCGGCCCAATTGTTTATTGTGTTGAAGGAGCCGACAATCAGGATGTCGATAAACTCAAAATTACAGAAAACACACAGTTGACCTCTACCTTCAAACCGGAGCTGTTGGGCGGCGTTGAAACCATTTCGGGAACCGATGATTCAGGAAAAGATACATTCATGGCCATTCCCTACTATGTTTGGAACAACCGCGGAGCCGACAAAATGAAAGTGTGGCTGCCGGAAAAATAGAACAAGCTTATTTATTGAGAGTCTCACATATGTGAGACTCTCAATATTCACACACTAATCCAGCTTTACCAATGTGTCCTCCTCGTAAAATCATTTGTCCACGCGCATTTTTCAAAATCGTCGTAATTTTCGGAACGAATTGGCTGAAAAAAGCAAACTAACAAATTCGTAAAAAGTACGAATTACTTTTATTATTTTTGTGCAACACTTAATTACTTAAACATGAAAAAGAATAGCTTCTTCTCAATTATTTTACTGTTATTTATCAGTTTGAGTTCGATGGGGCAGAACAGCCTTGTCCTCCATCCTGATCAGGCTAAAACAAAAATCAACAAAGAAATCTACGGACATTTTGCAGAACATCTTGGCCACTGTATTTACGGTGGGATATATGTTGGCAAGGACAGTGACATTCCCAACATCAATGGGTACCGCGAAGATGTGGTCTATGCGCTGAAAGACATGAAAGTTCCGGTGTTGCGTTGGCCGGGAGGCTGCTTTGCTGACACTTACCACTGGAAAGATGGTATCGGTCCTCAGCAACACCGCCCATCCATTGTCAATGTGAACTGGGGAGGTGTGACCGAAGACAACAGCTTTGGTACGCATGAATTTCTCAACTTCTGCGAATTAATTGGCGCTGAACCATACATCAGCCTGAACGTGGGTTCTGGCACGGTGCAAGAAGCTGCCGAATGGGTGGAATATGTGACTTCGAACAACAAAAGCCCGATGACTGAACTACGTAAGAAAAACGGTCGTGACAAACCCTGGAATGTGAAGTTTTGGGGAATTGGTAATGAAAGTTGGGGTTGTGGTGGTAATATGACACCGCAATACTACTCCGATTTGTACAAACGCTTTGCAACTTTTGCACACGGTGCCAAATATAAAATTGCCAGTGGTTCGAATGATTACGATACCACCTGGACCAACGTGCTGATGAAGAACACCGATCATTACAAACAATTGATCCAGGGGCTGTCCTTGCACTACTACACCATCGCCTACAACTGGCAGCACAAAGGTTCAGCAACTGATTTTAATGAAAAGGAATGGTTCCTGACGCTAAGCAAAACCCTGAAAATGGATGACATTCTCAACAAGCATTCTGCCGTGATGGACCGTTACGACCCAAATGAAAAGGTTGGTTTAATTGTAGACGAATGGGGCGATTGGTTCGACGTTGAACCAGGAACAAACCCCGGATTTTTGTACCAGCAAAATACTTTGCGCGATGCCTTGGTGGCCGGGATCAACCTGAATATTTTCAACAACCACGCCGACCGGGTAAAAATGGCCAATATTGCCCAGGCCGTCAACGTACTGCAATCGGTTATCTTAACTAAAGGCA